>QHXE01000554.1:4748-6763 GCA_003222835.1 Acidobacteriota bacterium
TTACTGCGCCGCATAGGCTTGCTGATTCTGGTCGTGTGGTCGGTCGTTTCCCTGGTTACGATTCTGATCGAATTGGTGCCGGGGGATCCGGCGCTAGCGGTTCTGGGAGATCAGGCCACTCCCGAACAACTAGCCCAGTTTAGAGCCAAACATCGCTTGGACCGGCCGGCTTTTTTCTTCGGCTTCCCTAGCGATGACGGGGGCCGTCGCCATTTTCGCTGGTTTGGACTCGACAATCGTTATGACGATTACTGGGTTGCGATCCTGCACGGCGACTTGGGAACTTCGTTCCGGACTGACGAACCGGTTATCAATTTAATCTTCGAACGCTATCCGGCCACCATTGAGCTCGCGGTCGCCGCGTTGATTATCGCCGTCTGTATTGCGATTCCGCTCGGAGTCATCGCCGGAAAGAATCGAGGCACTTGGATCGACAATGCTCTATCGGTCGTGGCCCTGGTGGGAATCAGCCTGCCAAGCTTCGTTATCGGACCCATGCTGGTTTACATCTTCGCGGTAAAACTCGGCTGGTTGGCGCCCTCAGGACGGTTTGACGCTAGCGACTTCATTCTACCGTCGTTCACGCTGGGCGCCGCGCTGTCCGCGATCCTGACGCGAATGGTACGTTCGTCCGTTATTGAAGAATTGAACGAAGGCTATGTCCGCACTGCGCGCGCAAAGGGCTTGAGCGAACGGAGCGTTGTCTACAAGCATGTGCTGAAGAACGGTCTGATTCCCGTGGTCACAGTTCTCGGTCTCCAACTAGGCGTTTTGCTTGCGGGCGCTATCATCACGGAAAAGATCTTCGGCTGGCCGGGATTAGGTCTGCTGCTGGTCGAAGACGGCATCGGCAAGCGTGACTATGCAATCGTGCAGGGTTGCGTCTTGACGATTAGCACGACCTACATCGTCGCAAACACGCTGACCGACATGATTTATCGCTGGCTGGATCCGAGGATCAGAGTTTCATGAATTATTTGCCAGGACTTTGGACTTTGGTCTTAGGTTTTTGACAAGACTAAAAGCCAAAGACAAAGGACCCAACCCATGAATCGCTTTGGCACAATTGGTATCGTTATTATCATGGTCTTCGTTCTGGTTGCCATCTTCGCGCCGTGGATTGCGATGCATGACGTTGGCGCGACGAATTTGTCGATGCGCTACATGGGGCCGTCGGCTGGGCATTGGTTTGGAACAGACTCGACGGGCCGCGATATTTTTTCGCGCGTCGTTTTCGGGGCGCGCATCTCGCTTGAAGTCGGAATCACCGTCGTAACCGTGTCGGCTTTCGTCGGAACCTTCATTGGGGCCGTAGCGGGTTATTACAGTGGCGTGATCGATCGCTTCCTCTCGGGCTATCTCTTCAATGTGTTCCTGGCCTTCCCCGGATTGCTGCTGGCGATTGCCCTGGTTGCATTTCTCGGCGCCGGCCTGAACAAGCTGATCTTCGCGCTCTGCATCATCGGTTGGGTCGGATACGCGCGGCTGATTCGCGCGCAGGTTTTGAAAGTGCGCGAGTATGATTTCGTCCAGGCAGCGCGCGCCCTTGGGGCTGGAGATTTTCGCATTCTCTTTGTTCACATTTTACCCAACGCCATTCAGCCTTTGATCGTGCAAGCGAGTTTGGGAATGGCAGGCGCTGTCCTTTCCGAGGCGTCGTTATCATTTCTCGGCCTGGGCGTCCCACCGCCGGCGCCATCCTGGGGCGTCATGATCGAAGAAGCTCGCGATCTCTCAACTCTACAAGCCGCCCCGCACGCGTTGATCTTTCCCGGACTCGCGATCGCGCTCACCGTGCTCGCATTTAACTTTGTCGGTGATGGATTGCGTGAGTACCTTGATCCGCGACAGCGCAGGCGTTGATAGCTAATAGCCGTGCTAATTGCTGGACGAGAAAATGAAAAGAGTCATAATATGATCAAGCGCAGTTCACACGGAACCGCTCGTCATCGGGACGCGGGAAGACCAACCGGCGAGGCTGCGCGGGACCGCATTGAAGCTAGGAACGGAAGCTG
>QHXE01000627.1:0-6940 GCA_003222835.1 Acidobacteriota bacterium
TCTCCGTCACTTCGTAGTAAATCTTGAACTGATGAGTTTCCGGCGCCAGCAGTTCGTAACGCGTGTAGGTGTCGGCAGAGATGTATTGACCGAACGCCGCGGCGCACGAAGACGCTACGAACAGAACACCGATTAGCATTTCGCAGCTTTGCTTTAGCCGTTGCATTAATTTTGTCCTCAATCTCCTCCCAGCGACAATGGAGGGATGATAAACTGATTTTGAGCGAATCGTCAGCAGGAAAATGGGTCGGAGCAGCGCAGATGGAAAAGGTAATAGAATTACTAAACCGCATGCAGGCCGATGGCGTATTTGAAAAATTCGCGATTGGCGGCGGAATAGCGGCGATCTATTACCTGGAACCTTACCAAACAGATGGGGGTGTAATTAAATGTGAGAGTCGCCACGAATCGTGTCAGAACCGCGAGCGGTAGCGACCGGATCAAACAGTAATTAAACGAAATAAGCGTTTATGGTGAGTTGTGTGTGGGATCCGGTCGCTACCGCTCGCGGTTCTGACACGACGCTGATGGATGCCCCGGTAGCGCAGCTCTCATTTTTAATTGCACCCAACAGATGGTGTCGCTGGAACCTATTTACAGGAGAAACTGGGTTACCATTCCGTCGAGGAAGGTGTCGGTATTCTGATCGAAGATTGGCCAGTGCAATTCATTCCAATTGCTGAGTCGGTGCAGGAAGAAGCTGTAATGAACGCACGGCGAGTAACTTTCGGCGACAATCGAACGCCCGTTTTCACGGCCGAACACTTGGCGGCTGAACTTCTGCGCTCGGGAAGGCTTAAGGACCTTGTCCGGGTAATTGATTTGATGAAATCGGATCAGTTCGACGCGGCTCTTTTTCAAGACGTCGTTCAGCGTCACGGCTTGAGTGCGAAGTGGAAAGAGTTTGTCGTACGTTTCGATCTGGAGGCATGATGAGTCGCGACACATTAGACTTTAGCAAGATGACCATAGACGACCTGTTCCGCGCCAAGGAGGAGCGCAGGCGGCGCCTCGCCCGCCTGCCTTTCGAACAAAAGATCGAGATTGTGAAGAGGCTTCAGTCGGTCGCTAGAGTAATCAAACCCATTCGAGAAGCTCGACGAAAGATGCTAAGTGAGTCTGAGGAAACGCCCGATAGAACGACCGGCTCTTTGAACTGAACGTTCTGTGCCCTTTCCGTTCCCTGTCGGCCTATTTCGCAACCACGCCGATGTTGGCGATTGTCGCTCCTTTGGTCATTGACGGCACGGCGCAAACATAAAGCGCCACACCCGCTACCGGCGCGCGCGCTTCAAAGCTAATCTTGCCGACGTAATCTGTGACGTAGCCGATTTTCATTCCCTGCTCAACGTAGGTTCCGCGTTTGACCAGCGGATAGAAGATGCCGGTTTGTTCGCTTGCCAGGGTCACGACTTTTTCGATCCAAACTGGATGTTCGATCACGGAGGGAGCACCGGGCAGCATCTTCAGATAACGCATCACGTTCAGGCAGCCATTTACGAGCGCGTTGAGATCGTCAGTTTCAACGGTCCCGGCGTGTCCGGCCTCAGCGGTGATCGATGGCTTGCCGCGCGTGGTGGCGGTGTTTTCCAGATAGCGCGAAGCCTGCGGATCCTTGGGCCGATCGGCTGAGATGATGATGTGATCGAGGCCGAATGCCAACACCATCTCGCGCGAAATCTGGTCCTGCTTTTCATTGCCCGTCTTCGTCCAGTAACTGTAAGGCCGCAGGCTCTCGTCCAGATCGCCGCCGTGCAGATCGATCAAATGATCGCATTGCTCGACTACCTGTTTCGTGATCACATATGACGCGCGCTCAGTCTGCGTGCCATCGATCTTGCCGGGATAGAAGCGATTCATGCTCTTGCGATCTATAGGGTTGAGGTGCGGCACCTTCTGTTGAAATCTCCGCGGGATTCAGCGTTACGATCAACTTCTCGAGCGCGATGATCGAAGTGTATTCAGTTCCATGCGCGCCCGCGACCAGCGCCAGCACGGGTCCCGGCTTCGCGCCCTGAAAGACAGCGACGGGAATGCTCAGACCGGCGTCGACTCCCGGCGGCACTTCGATTGTCCCGGTCGCTTTGTGTCCGCGCGCGGCCGTCGCGGTGCCGACTGTAAAAGTCCCTCGCTGTTGCGCGACAGACATAACGACGAGAACAGACGCGACTAATCCCGCGGCGGATACGAATCGGCTCATGTATTTTCTCCCATCAATCAATCTGTTAGGTTGTGAACAGTGTTTCATGCTGATTACCTCTAAACCTTACCGCGGCAATCCAACGCGGCGCACCAGGTCGGCGAAGCGAGCGTCCGAGCGCAGGCTGTCCAAGGTCGGATTCGTTAGCAGGCTGACCATTTGCATATCATGCTGTTCATAAGCCTTGTTGAGCCACTCAAATGCTTTGTCGGTTTGGCCCAGCGCGGTGTGGATTTCGGCGATCGAGTGCGGCGACACATTGACGACTCCAGGCAATTGATCGGTGTCCTGGGCCGACGCAGTTAGCTCATCCAGCAGCTTAATCGCTTTGTTTCGTTTCCCGGATTTGGCGTAGGCATGAGCAATGATTGCTTTCATTGCCATCTCGACCGGCGCCACGCCTTTTGAAAGCTCCAGCACCTTTTGATATTCAGCCATCGCTTGCTCAAACAATCCCTGCTGCACATAGACGTTGCCGAGCACGCTGTGGGCCGCCGGAAAGTTGGGTTCCATCTCGATAATTTTCTGAAGGTGCGCTACTGCTGTGTCGTAATCGCGCGCCAGATACGAGGCTAGGGCTGGAGTCATGTTCATAAGTAGGGAGAGCGGATCAAGATCGACTGCGACCTTTGCTTCGACCGCAGCCTCTTCATGACGACCCGTGTTCGCAAAATAGATCGCCGACCAGGAATGAGCCTCCGCATAATTTGGATTTAGATCAAGCGCTTGTTTGAACGCTCTTTCCGCGCCGGCAAAGTCCCAATCATAAATGAATTTGAAAAAGCCCAGCGAGGCGTGGGCCTCGCCCAGGTTCTGGTCAAGCTCCAGAGCTTTGCTCAGGGCCTGCTTCGCTTCGACCGGCTTGGCGAAGTAATTGTAACCATCGCCCAATGCTGCATAAGCCAAGGCGTAGTGCGGATCGTTACGGACAGCTTGTTGGTGGTGTTCGATTCCTTTTTGCACGCCCTCGACCGTAAGCTTGTTAAAGTAGTAGCGACCCTTCAGATAAAGCTGATAAGCCTCAGTGCTTTCGGTGTGCCGTCTGGTCAATCGTTTTTGATCTTCACTGGTCAGCTTCAAGCGCAGCTTGTCAGTGATCTCGCGGGCGATTGCTTCCTGCATCGTGAAAAGATCCGCAGGGTTTCGAATGTACTGCGCGCCCCAAATGTGGGTGTCGTCGCGCGCATCGACCAGTTCAGCGCTGATCGAAAGTAGATCGTCATGCTTGGCGACGCGGCCCGTCAGGACGGCCTGTACCTTCAATTCATGACCTATGACGGACGCATCGGTTTCGCATCCTTTGTAACGAAAGGTCGAATTGCGCGACATGACTCTGAGCTGGGCCAACTGCGACAGGTTGTTGATCAGAGTTTCCGCGATTCCGTCCGCGAGGTACGCAAGACTTGGATCGCTTGCAATGTTAACGAAGGGCAGGATGGCTATCGAATCGATCGCCGGCCGGGAACGTTCTGCGGGTACTTCCTTCACCTGCGCGACAAAGCGATACCCGCGCCAGGGAACCGTCTCAATGTATTGATGCTCGCGCGAATGTTCGCCGAGCGCGTTTCGCAAAGTGGAGATATTTCGGGCGATGTTTCCTTCTTCGACGGCAGTGTTGGGCCAGACGAGTTTCATGACCTCGTCCTTGCTGAGAATGTGCCCGCTGTTTTGCACCAACACGAGAAGCACGTCGAAAACCTTTGGCCGCAGTGGCACAACCTCGCCATTGCGCAGCAGCCGCCGCTCGCGCGCGTCCACGCGGAATGGGCCAAACTCATAAGATCTTCTCGTCTGCCAGAACATCACGTTTGGTTTAGAGAAATTCAGATGCCTGTGTTCAAAGTTCAACCTTTAGGTTACCGTCCACGTGTCAGTACCGCGAGCGGTAGCGACCGGATCATACACCTACTTTGAGGGGAAATACCGTCGTCAATCAAACGTGATGGCAGGATCCGGTCGCTACCGCTCGCGGTACTGACACGTGGACACAAGCTGAACTCAAACTCTTTTCTCCGCTTGGACCATCCGCACTCTTTCCGAAACTTTTCCGAACTCTCGAAGGACTTGCGGTCCGCCTTGGAGGTATCTTCCTCATGCAGAAGTCGCGGGTGATTCTAGTGAAAGAAACGCGGCTGGAGCAAATGGATTCAAGCACCAAAGGAAATCAACCAATGAACGAAGTCGAAAATGAAATACGCAAACTGGAAGAAGAACTCACGCAGACTGAGATGCGACTCGACGTCGAAGCACTCGATCGCGTCTACGCCGACGACATCATGGTCACGGCCCCGATTGGCATTTGTGTCGACAAACCAGCGGTAATGACCGAGGTGCGCCAGGCCGCCGAGAAAGCTGTGGTCGGAAAATACGATAAGACCGATCTAAAAGCGCGTGCCTATGGCGATACCGCGGTGACGAGCTACCGCATGGCAGCAGAAGCAACCTTCGAAGGGATGGAGATCAAACGCCAGTTATGTATTACCAACGTCTGGATGAAGCGCAATGGCGGTTGGCAGGTCGTCGCGAGACACACCGCCAGTCTCCCCGGAGACACGCCATCCGCGCAGAACTGCGAGCGAACTTCGTAGCGATCGAGTCTTTGTTCTTAATTCGCTTGTTCGATGGCCGACTTTCAGGTTGGCTAAGAGTCAGGGCACGGCAGACCTTTTCCTCATGCCCCGCAACCGCAATGCCGACATGGGAAAGGCAGCCTTAAAGTTTTGCCTGGCGCCTTTCGATCATCTTCGCGACTTTGCGTGAAATGCTTCCTGACTGCAAGAATATTCCACGCAAAGGGGCAAAGCCCCTACTGAAGTCGCAAAGAACGTCCTACTCAAGTTAGACAGTGGCCGATAGCTCTCCGGGCCCTAAGTGCTAGAATGGACCTCGACAGATATGCCTGTAGATAAAGCGAAACCGGCGAGACCCAAGCGTACGCGCGAGCGGGAAAGCTCGACCATTTCTCGCGAGGAGTTTCTCGCGCTCAAGAGCCCCAAGGGCAATCTAATTCTGGAAATTGACGGGGAGCACGTGTCGCTCACCCACCTCGACCGCGTCTATTGGCCCGACGAGAAGATCACCAAGTTCGATCTCCTTTGTTACTACCTCCGGCTCGAGCCACACATTCTTCCCTTCCTCAAGGACCGGCCGGCTATCCTGCAACGTTACCCGCGCGGCATTAACGCGCCGATGTTCTTTCAGCAGGATTTGGAGAGCGCGCCGCGATTCATCAAGACTGTGCGCCTAACGAATCAAGAAGGCCGCGAGTTGAACTACGCGGTTTATACGACGATCGGTTCGCTGCTGCATTTTGTAAATCTGGGGACGATCGAACAACATCCCTGGCACTCGACAGTCAAGCATCTGGACCACCCGGATTACCTGATGCTCGATCTCGATCCCAAAGAAGCGCCGTGGAAAAATGTTCTGGAGGTGGCGCTGGTCTGCAAGGAAGTTTTTGACGAGGTTGGCTTGTCCGCGTTTCCGAAGACATCAGGATCGTCGGGCATACATGTCTATTTGCCGCTGAAACCAAAACACGATTACCGTAAGATAGCAGCCGTGGCCGAAGCTCTCGCGAGCGAAGTCGCACAGCGCGCTCCCAAAATCGCCACGATTCAACGCTCACTCGCCAAGCGCCAGAAGCAGCAGGTCTACGTCGACGCGATGCAAAATGCTCGTGGCAAGAGCATCGCCGCCGCGTACACCGCACGCGCCAAACCGGGCGCAACCGTGTCAATGCCGCTGACCTGGAAGCAGATTGAGAAAGGCGTAAAGATTTCGGATTTTACGATCAAGAACGTTCCTGGATTGATAAAAAAGAATCGCGATGCGTGGGCGACATTTTTTGAGAGCCGGCAGGAATTGAGTTTCAAGATCGAAAAGTGATTACTAAGAAGTCATCAGTGTATTCCTGGTGGCACAGTTGTCGACAGTACGAGTCTAATATTCGCATCGTCCTGTCTAAACCAAAGTGAGAGTTTTCAGGTCGTCACCCCTAAACCCGCTCTCAGAAATTCAGTTTCAATCCAAACTGAAATTGCCGCGGATCGAACGACGCGGTGGAGCGGCTGAAATAACGACCGTTGACGGAAGGCGTTGACGTCGTCGAAGAATGGCGAAGCGGCGGCCTCGTTGAAGCGATTGAATAGATTGAAGCCTTCGGCGATGACATCCAGGCGCAGGCGCTCGCCGAGTCTAACCACGCGCGTCAGCCGCATGTCCAGAGATTTGAATCGGTGCGTGATGCCCATATTGCGCCCCAGATCACCAGTAGAAAAGACACCGTTGGTAATTAGCGGCGTGCAACCGGCCGTGCCCGGTACGCAAAGCGTTCCATTGGGAAGGACTGAAGGACGATCGGTCTGGTTTGACTGATCGTTGTTCGTGTCCTGGTTGCTCAAAATATTGAACGGGCGACCGGATGACATTTCAAAGATGGGGGCCAGGCTGAAATCGGCCAAAAACTTGTGGAGCCCATCGCCGGACCGCCATCCTTGCGGCGAGGCGAATATCGCGCTGAAGACGAACCGGTGGCGTTGATCGAAGAGCGAGTTGGCCCGCTCAGCAGCAAAGTTCCGGTTGTCCTGCGGCAGCAGTAGCGTCTGCAAATCGGATGAGTCGTCGATCGAATGCGACCACGTGTAAGAAGCCAAGAATTGGAAATTCATCGAAAAGCGCTTCTTGAGATCGACATTCAGTGCGTTGTACTTGGAATTGCCGTCTGAGGACTGTGCATTG
>QHXE01000627.1:7065-10297 GCA_003222835.1 Acidobacteriota bacterium
TGGGCGAGAGGACGATCATGCCGGGGACAATATTGACGAGCGTATCGCCAGGCAGCAAAGGATTTGTGAAGGTGGCGCCCGCCGCAATATTGCTCGGAAAGAAACAGGTCGGGCCGGGGCAAGAACCGCCGACAAGCAGGGCTTCCGTCGTGGTCGTCGGTAGGCGGTTCGCGTACCGTTGAAAGTTTTGGATCTGCAAATCTGTTCGCGGCGCATTGACGTCGAGCGGATGTGGCAGATGATGCGCGCCGACAAAGAGATAACCGGCCGAGATCGACATGTCTTTGGTTAACTGGCGCTCGATCGTTAAGTTGGCCTGATTTGCATAGGCGTAAACAAAGTCTTTGTTAACTGGTACGGTGAACGGCAGGACCGGACCAAATCCCGGAAACGTCTGATCGTTGAATCGTTGTCGCCCCGTCTGATACTGCGCGCTCGAAGCAACACCCGGCGTGCAATTCACTCCAGGGATCGCGCCCGCGAAATTGCATACGACCACAGTACCCTGAAAGACCTGCACGGCATTCACCAAGGATCGCGGGTCGGGACTGCCTGGGGTGAGAATACCCTGCTGTTGTTGCGCTGCGTCGGCAATATCCGAGTTAAAGGCAATCGCCAACAACGGATGATCGTAGAACATTCCCGCGGCTGCGCGCACGACGGTTTTCGCGTCGCCTTTAATATCCCAGGCGAGACCCAGCCGTGGCGCAAAATTATTCCTGTCGCGCGGCAGTCCCTGCTGCACATTGACCGCATCCTGTGCGGCCAATATGTCGCTCGCGGAGAGGTTGATGCCCGACAACGGATCGCGAAACCCAACAGGCGCAACCTGCTGCGTCAACTCGTAGTCATAGCGTACTCCATAGTTAAAGGTTACATTGCGCCGAATCTTCCAAGAGTCCTGCGCGAACCAGGCCATCGGTTTGTTGCTAATCCGGCTGACCGGATTACCGTAGCCCTGAATGAAGTTAATTGGGAATCCAAGACCGTATTGTTGTACCGGAGTAAAGTCGGGCGGCGTGGGGAGTCCAGGAGAACAAAGTTGCACCACCAGTGTACAGCCTCCCAAGCCGCCAAAATTAAAGAGGCCCGCAAAGTTCAACTCGAAAACAGCAGACGGAATATTTACCGAAGCGTAATCACCGCCGAACTTGAAGGTGTGATTCCCGACCAGAATATTTATGTTATCGGTCCATTCGTACCGAGTTTCGGTGCGAATCACGGGCGAGAATAATTCGCGGCCGATGAATGCCGTGCCTGAGATATTGAAAGCTACTGCGTCTCCGTTCTGTGATTTGAACAGGGCGCGTCGCTCGCCAAAGTTGAACCGAAATTCGTTGACCGTCTTGCTGGAGAGAGTTGAAGCAAGCGTTACTACGGCCGAATAATCCTTGAGCCTTTGAATTCCTGTGCGTGAGAAGTCGTTCTGGCCGAGCGATTGATTTTGCGATTCAACCTGAATGCCCGTGGTCGTGCTTGGGTTGTATCCAAAGCGAAACGAGAGTTGATGTTTCTTCGTGATCAAATGATCCAAACGAAACGAATTGAAAGTAGTTTTGTCAGTAACGGGAAAAACCGTTTGGAGCGATTGCAAGGGACGAAACGCGATCAATTGGCCCTGGCTGTTTGCGGTACTCAAAGGAATCGGAGCGCCGCTAAGGAAGAAACGGCTCCCAATCACTGTACCGGGCGTAAATGGCGCGCCGGTGGCTAGTAAAGGATTGAAGCCGGTCAAGGCAGTGTTTCCGCCGCCGGAAGCAAGGTACGCATAGGCGATACCGAGCGGGGCGGTGGCAGAATTAGCCAGCAAACCATTAATGTAGGCTGCCTGGGCTGGGGTGATATTTCTCAAAGTCTGACTCGGAAAACCAGCGGCAAGAGGCGGGAGAGTCACTGAACCGGTCAAGCCCTGCGCCACGTTGCTCGTGAAAAAGCCCGACTCATGACGCTGACGTTGCTCAAAAGAGGCGAAGATGAACGTGCGATCTTTAACCAATGGTCCACCGACCGTACCGCCATACTGCGCGCGCGTAAAGGGTGGCTTAGTGATGGGCGCGAATGGATTGCGCGCCTGAAAACTTTTGTGGCGCAGCGCTCTTGGTCACCACGTTTACGACCCCGCCCGACGAGCGGCCGAACTCTGGCGCAAAGGAGTTGGTGACCACCTGAAACTCCTGCACGGCTTCCTGGCTGACGGTGGAGCGCGCCGCGTTTACTGAATTATCCGTGTAATCGGCGCCATCAACCTGAACCAAATTGGAACGACCGCGCTGGCCGCCGAAATTCAAGCCTGACGTAGGCGCCGGTCCGATCGGTCTGCCGTTATCGCGACCGACCATTGATGAAGTTAGCGCGAACGAAAGATAGTTCCGTTCGTTAATCGGGAGATTCTCGATTCGTTGTCGATCGATCGTTGAAGACACCGCGGTGTTCGTAGTTTCGACGACGTTCGGGGCGGCAGTGGTCACCGTCACTCTGGCGGTAATATCACCGACTTCCAAAGCGATATCCTGATTCGCAGTTTGGCCGACTGTCAGATTAACGGCTTGAATCACCGCCGTCTTGTAACCGCTGACACTTACCGTGATTTCGTAATCACCCGGCGCGAGATTGACGATCTTGTAAAAGCCGTCGTCATTAGTGGTCGCCTCGCGCGACACGTTTGTTGCCGTATTTCGCGCCGTGATAGTGGCATTAGTTACTACTGCGCCCTTTGGATCGCGCACGACACCCTGCAAGTCTGCCGCGTTTGATTGGGCCTGCGACATCGCCGCGCTGACAAACATGAATATCGCGAAGCCGACTAACAACATCCGTGCTGATATTCTGAGCCACTGCTGGGGGGAAAACACCATTGTCGTTTCTCCTCTCGGAATAAGCCTTGGAAACTCTGAACGTGTCGAATCTAATGAACGCGACGCGCGCAGTGTATTAGGGAAGACAAGTATACCTGCCAGTTGCCGGCCTCAGCGCTTGGCCAGCCTAACCAGTCAAAGCGGAATCCTGCCTTAGGCGGGACTCAATCGCACGCCGTTTTTACAGGAAAACTCGCCGCTTGGCAAGGATTTCTTGAGGGAACGAGCGCTTTGCTAATTAGTCAAATGAAGAAAGATTAACTTTGGACGGGCGTCTCGTTCCGCGGGGAATGAAGTGACGAACCAGATCGCTCATGCCAAAAACACGAATCGCGATCGCCGCGATGCCGGGAGTGAAAGCAGCCCGCCGCATAAGC
>QHXE01000628.1 GCA_003222835.1 Acidobacteriota bacterium
TTGAACGCCGCTCAGAGTCGCCACGGTAGTTTTCCCAACCTGCGCATATTCAACGTCGCAAAACTCGCTAACGATCTCGCGAATACGATCAAGGGTAGGTTCGACGAATAAGGCTTGTATATCGAGGTTCAGTGCGTCCGTGGCGGCCTGAAGGCGGGAATTGAGCGCCTCGACGGACTGCTGAAGGTAATAGGGTTCTAAGTTCGCCGGATTGTGAACGAGCTGCCCGTATTGGAGCGCAAACTCGAGCACTGCAACCTTGCCACGCTTCGCCGCCTCGCTGGCAGAACGTCCATTTTCTTCCCATGCGTCGCCTACGTACTGAAGTCCGCGATTCTCGAAAAATCTCTCAAACGGGTGTCTGTTCTGATTGAAGGCGACAGGCCTTTGTTCACGACGCTTGGCTTTGCAAGGCTGTTTTTCGCCGGCGCGAATCTGAGGCCCACCGCGCAGAGAGTCGACTTTATAGTCCTTATACCACCGGTCAAGTAGTTTGGCTATGTCTTTCGTTTTCTCACCGGGCTGATTTGCGGCAAGCATGCGCAGAAGAATGTCGGAAAGAGAGAGCGTACGGTTGGCGTCGAGCGCGAACTTGTAACCCAACGTATATTCAAGAATGTTACTAAATCTGCTATCAAGTTCTTTGTCCTCGATTTCCTCGCGGGCGAGTTTTTGCAATTCGTCGTACATGTCGCGCACGGCCTGCTGCGTACGATCAATCTCATCACGGACCCGCCGCATAACTTCCGCCATGTCGTCAGGTTTTCTGCTAGAGATTTGGATGCCCCACATCTGCATGTTGACGCCGGGAAGGGGAAGATCCAGCATGGAGATGATCCGACGCGCTTGATCCCTCTTCATCTTCGGTCCATAGAGAATGATCTCATCTTCAGTCGCGCTCCCGATGGTCAAACCGTGGAGTTCTGAACTGCTATCGCTCGCGATTGCGTTCAGCAGCCCCACGATCTTCGTCGCCTCACGCAGGTAATAGAGCTTTACGTTTTGTCCCGCGATTAAGGTACGATCCTCCTGTCCTAGAGACGTATTACTCGGCTTAGCAGGAGGTGTCGGCGTGGATGTTGGAGTCTGACCGTAAGTCATTGAAAAGATCGATGTGAGCACCAGAAGCCAACAGCAATATCGAAGTTGAATCATGCTAACAACCTCCCGGAGACAGACGTGATGAAATCTGCGAGAAATGGGAACGAATTCGCTATTAGAATTGGAAACCCGTGATACGGTGCCTCAACAAGACACTGCGTATATACGCCGTTATGTGCTGCGTTTTCAAGAATTATTTTGCCTCAGATTGTGTCCTGCCGTTTAAGAGCACGTTTCTTGCGCGATCAAGCGCAGAGTGTCCGGGTTTTACCTTGTCGACCAATGTGCTGACGAAACTTTCATGGCCGAAAACAAAACCGAAGTCTGGACGATTGGCCATTCGACGCGTTCGATTGATGAATTCATCGACGCGTTGAAATCCTTCGAGATTCAAACTCTCGCCGACGTGCGCAGCTTTCCGGGCTCGCGGCGTTATCCGCAATTCAATAAAGAGAACTTGAGAGCGTCGCTGGCCGCAGCGGGAATCGAGTACATCCATTTTCCCGACCTCGGTGGCCGGCGTCGCGCAAAACCGGATTCACTTAATATGGCTTGGCAAAGCAAAACGTTTCGCGGCTATGCGGATTACATGGAAACAGTAGGCTTTCAAAAAGGAATTGCGCGGCTGCTCGAAGTTGCGCGTGGAGAGCGGACGGCGATCATGTGCGCGGAAGCTGTCTGGTGGCGTTGTCATCGCAGCTTGATTTCAGATTATCTGAAAGCAAACGAAGTTGAGGTAACGCACATCATGGCCGCGGGAAGATCAGAACCTCATCGCTTTACGGCGGCGGCCAGCATCGTGGACGGGAAACTTTCATACCGCGGCGTGTTGGAGTAGCGTAAGTTGTTAACTTGCTCATCGGTAAGAGGGAATATTCGCAAGTTAACAACTTGAGCTACTTTCGTGTTGGAAACTGAAGATTGATTGTTTGATAATAGAGGGCGCAGAGTTTTCCCAATCAACCGTAAGGGAAGAAACGTATGAACCTGGAAATCACGGAAGAAGAACGCGAATTATTGAACGAGATTTTCGAAGAAAAACAAAAGCACATGATTCACGAGCTTAATCACACCGACACGCTCAACTTCGAACGCATGTTGAAGAAGAAGATCGAGGTGCTCGAGGGATTGATGCGAAAGCTTGGGCGAATGGCTGCGTAGCGCAGTCCTTAGTCTGCGTCTCATAGGGTGGAGTGTTCGGCGATACTAGACGCAGACTGAAGACTACGCTACGGCGTGAGGTTCATGCCATGAGTTTGCTGGATCATAAAATCCATCGCTGCGAAAGATGCGATCGCGAAACCGATCATGTAATCGAATCGATCGGAGACGACAATCGGCCGCATTTCTTATGCTGGGAATGCGTCGAGCGTCACGAGAAACGATTTAATACCAAGCCCGGATGGCGGCGTGCGCATCGTACCCGGCGCTATGAAACGTCAGAACCCCGACCTGTCGGGGTAGCGGGCGGTTGATTCTCTGGGGCTCCCTCTCCCTAGTGGGAGAGGGTTTGGGTGAGGGCTTAGCGGAGAAGCCTAAGAATTCGTCTCCTTGTTTTTGGTTCCGTGGGTATTGAAGCAGAAAACTGAGAGGTGAGTGGGTTTACCTCGCCAAGCCCTCACCCTAACCCTCTCCCAAAGGGAGAGGGAATCAAAAATGACCACCCGCTACCGCAGGCGGTTCTGACGAACATCCTGCGTTTCCTCCCATTCCGCCCCGCCGCTTCTCAATAGTTCGTCGGCTTCTTTCGGACCCCAGCTTCCGGCTTTGTAGTTCGGAAAATCGGGCGGCGACGCCGCCTTCCAGGCCATCTGAATCGGGGCCACGACGCTCCAGCCAGCCTCCACTTGATCTGCGCGCTGAAACAACGTTGCATCGCCGACCATGCAATCGTGCAGCAGGCGCTCGTAGCCAGTGCTGGGCGTATCGCCAAAATAATCTTCGTAATCAAAATCCATATCGACTGCGCCAATGCTCACCGTGGGGCCGGGAACCTTCGCGCCAAAGCGGAGCGAGATTCCTTCATCGGGTTGAATGTGCAGCACGAGGCGGTTGCTCGATAGCCGCTCGACCGGCGTGTTGCGAAACAGCATGAACGGCGCGCGCTTGAACTGAATCGCGATCTCAGTATCCCGCGCGGCGAGACGCTTGCCCGTTCGTAAATAAAACGGCACATCGGCCCAGCGCCAGTTGTCGATCAAAAGTTTCAGCGCGACGAATGTCTCAACTGCGGAATCGCTGTCTACGTTCGGCTCGCTGCGATAGCCGGGCACTTTCTCGCCATCAATCTCGCCGGCGTCGTACTGGCCGCGCACTACACGCTCTGCGGCTTCTTCAGGTGAAGGATGCTGGATGGCGTGCAGAATCTTCGCTTGCTCGTCGCGGACGGCGTCGGCGTCAAAGGAGATGGGCGGCTCCATCGCCGTCAGTGTGACCAGTTGCAGCAGATGGTTCGGCACCATGTCGCGCAACGCGCCCGCGCCTTCGTAGTAACCTCCGCGCTGTTCGACTCCGACTTTCTCAGCCGCGGTAATTTGCACGCTCTCAATGTAGCGACGATTCCAGATGGGTTCAAAGATGCCGTTACCGAAACGAAACACCAGGATGTTCTGCACGGTCTCTTTGCCGAGGTAGTGGTCGATACGGTAGATCTGATCTTCGTTCAGGACTTGCTTGATTTCTTGATTGAGCTTTTTCGCCGATTCAAGATCGCGACCGAAAGGCTTTTCGATTACCACGCGTCGCCACTTGCTATCTTCTTCGCGAGTCAAATCGATCGCGCCCAGCTTCTCGACCACGGGCGCAAAGTATTCAGGCGCGGTTGCCAGGTAGAAGAAATAATTACCTTCGGCTTGGCGCTCTTTGTCGATTTTTTCGAGTAATTCTTTTAGACGAGTGAAAGTCTGATCGTCTGTGAAATCACCGGAGAGGTAATATAGTCTTTCTTCCAGCCACTTCCAGACCTTCTCATCGACTTGGTCGGTTGCGAAATCTTTTATGTCGTCGCGGAGCCGGTGGCGAAACTCTTCGTCGTTCAACTCCGCGCGCGCGACGCCGATGACTGCGAAATTATCAGACAGCAAATCGCCTTTTTTGAGATTGTAGAGCGCGGGAATGAGCTTGCGCTTGGTCAGGTCTCCC
>QHXE01001128.1 GCA_003222835.1 Acidobacteriota bacterium
TTCGTCGCGTTCGCGCTTCTGAGCAGTATCCGCGGGAAGGAGTCCGAAACGAGAGGCCCGGCTTCGGCAAAAGCAACAGCCTCAAGAGTTATTCTCGACAAGTTGGTCCATTCACCGCAGAAACCGACTTTGCCGCCGGGCGTGAGGGCGACATCGAGCGAACTCGACAAGCCGGGGGATTTTCAAACCCGGCACTAACAATCATTCAAAGCCGCATGAACCCGTTTGACCTAAAAGCCGCCCTGCTTGCAAAACACGCACAACACCCGGTAATCATTCATTTTCCGATCGCGTTGTTCATCATCAGTGTGGCGTTTGATCTGGTCGCGATCTGGCGTGACGGCGCCGGTGGCCATTGCGAGCGGGTTAACCGCATGGCAGTGGCAATTGGAAGGTGCGAAACTTAAGGGAAACTTGCTCCTGCATATGATCTTTGCACTGGCAGCCAGCGGAATGATCTGGCTTCTATGCGGGTGGCGCGTTCGCCAGCGGAAACTTCCACAACGAACGCCGGGAATCATCTATATGTTCGTTGCGCTTGCCACGGTGTTGTTGATCGCACTCGCCGGACATTTGGGCGGGATCGTCAGCGGCGTTGAGAGCGGAGCGACCTGAGTTGTGACTGTCCTCTGCTGTTTTCATGTCCAAAGAGGGAGATGCCATCATCTCTTAAACATCAAAAAGACCGCATGGCCTCGGAACTGAGCAATGAGTTTGAAGCGCGGTACGACGATCGCGTCCGGAAAATCCGCGAAGCGGCCGCCGCCGCGATAAAAGAATTAAGCCTTTTCCGTTCGGCAGGACCGGTGACACAAGAAGCGCTCGATGCAGAAGTCGCACGCATCGCGCGAGAGAAGTTGCAGCCATACGGATACGATCTCGTTGTTTGCCGAATGGATGACGGCGTCTCGCGATTCTTAATCAAGGTCCAAAGTACTGGGAGACGATACGATCTAATTAAGAGTTTCTTCCATCGTGACGACGGATCGATTGCACAAACGGAAATGTGACCCTAGAACTTAACGGCCGGAAGGTAGTCGTGACCGATGGAAAATGGGATCTTACTGGTAGCGCGGCGCCGGCACCCAGAGTGCGTATAGGTAACCGCCAAGATTTCGGGAATAAAATCGCGCCGAATGGGTAAGGGAAAGCGTATGGCAAGTTTTTGCCAAGCAACCTAACTAAAACCAAACCAATGCTAACTCATTCTATGAAATCTGAAATCAAACTTAAAGCTACTAATCCACGCGAAAGCGCCGAATCATCGAACCTTAGCCGGGAATTCCCGCAGCCTCGACGCCTCGCCAGACGATCCTTTCTGCGCAATCTCGGCCTGGGAGCGGCTCTGCTGGCCCCGGGAGCTGCTTTACTAGGCAATGCGAACAAGGCGCTGGGAGGTCTGGGCGATCGAAGGCATCTCCCAGATGGTGATGTCGCGATTCTCAAGCTCCTCGCCGCTGTCGAACTGATCGAAGAGGACCTTTGGCAACAGTACAACGAACTGGGGGGAGTCGACGCGCCAGATTCAGGGTACAAGGCAGGACTCGTGATTCTGGATGGGGACCAGCCCCAGTATATTGCCGACAACACGGATGATGAGATGAGTCACGCGGCTTTCCTAAATGCCTATTTAGCATCCAAAGGCGAGCAGCAGGTTGACCTGAGGCAGTTCGCGACGTTGCCGCCGAGTCAAGTCTCGTTCGTCCCGCAAACTGGACGGCTTACGAACCTTAAGCAGCTCACGGTGGATACCAGCTGGTGGACCCGCTACCGCAGCACCACCAACCCGGATTTCGGGGCTACATTTCCGGACGCAGTTCCAAGTTTGAATAGCGGACTGCATACGGCAATTCCGAGAAACGATTCCGAACTGGGCGACCCGAACAACCCAAGCGACCATGTCAAGGCGATTGCTTTCACGGCGGGATTTCACTTTGGTTATATTGAACAAGGTGGCACGAGCCTTTACGCGACGCTCGCTCAGAAAGTAACCAGTCTCGAAGTGTTACGAATCCTCCTCAGTATCGGGGGATCGGAGATCATGCATTTCCAGACCTGGCAGGACAAGGCAGGCAATGCAACTCCGTTGACCGACGTCGACCCGATAAACAATTCAACGGTGAC
>QHXE01000629.1 GCA_003222835.1 Acidobacteriota bacterium
CCCTTCTTCGCGCTGCGCCGTCAACGCGAAGTCAATCATCATGATGGCGTTCTTTTCGACGATGCCAATCAGCATGATCAGGCCTACGAAAGCGTAGACGTCCAGCTCGCGTCCAAAAATCAAAAGCGTCAACAACGCTCCGAGTCCCGCCGAGGGCAGGCCCGATAGAATCGTGAACGGGTGAATGAAACTCTCGTAGAGAATTCCCAGAACGAGATAGATCACCATCACCGCAACCAGCAGCAACAAGGTCAGGTTCTGCAAAGACGATTGAAAGATTTGCGCCGTTCCCTGAAGGCTGGTTGTGATCGATCCCGGCAAAGTCTGCTTTGCCAACTCCTGGACTTTGTCCGTCGCATCGCTCAACGAAACGCCCGGACGCAAATTGAATGAAATGGTTGCCGATGCCAGTTGCCCGAGGTGATTGACCAACAAAGGACCAACGCTGCGCGAAAGGGTCGCCACCGTGCTCAGTGGCACCAAACGAGTCTGAGTCGAGGTTCCGGTTGCTTGAGTCGTCGCTGTCGTGACACCCGTTAATGCTTGTGTGGACGTGGCGGTTATGGACGACGATTGCGCCAGAGCTGAGCCAGGTTGGGCCACAACTGTCTGCGCAAGCGTGGGACTCGAGCCAGCCGCGCTCGGAGTGGCGTGGATGTATAGCCGCCCCAAAGCGTCCGGATCCTGCTGATATTCCGGCTTCACCTCCAGAATGACCTGATATTCGTTGGATGTGGCGTAGATCGTCGAAATCTGGCGTGTGCCATAGGCGCTGTTCAGCGCGTCTTCGATCTGCTGCGCGGTGATACCGAGTGTCGAGGCTTTATCGCGATCGATATCGACGTTGAGTTGTGGGTTCTTGATCTGAATATCGCTCGCCACGTCCAACAACTGCGGCAAGGCTGCGATCTTTTGTTCCAATACTTCGGCATTCCGATAGAGTTCATTTCGATCCGGCCCCTGGAGAGTTAGCTGATAGGGACTCTTCGTCACCTGGCCGCCGACCTGGACCAGCGGCGGATTCTGCAAATAGATTCGCATGCCGGGAACGTTTGCGAGTTTTGGACGCAAGTCTTCAATGATCGTCTCGACACCCTGACGCCGTTGAGAAAGCGGCTTCAAGATAATCAGAATGTTGCCGGTGTTACTGGCGGCGCTGATATCGCTCTCTCCAACCGTGGACAACACACCGGAGACGTTTGGGTTGGCCCGCACGATATCGACGATCTGCTGCTGATGCCGCGACATCTCGTCAAACGAAATGCCTTCCGCCGCCTCGGTGTAACCAATGATGCGGCTCGTATCGTCGTTGGGAATGAAACCTTTGGGAATCACATAAAAGAAGAAGACCGTGATGACGAATAGAACTCCGCAGATCAGGATCGTGAGAGCCCGATGCTCCAGCGCGAGTTGCAGCGTCCAGCGATAACCTCCGACCAGCCATTCGTAAGCGTGCTCGGTCTTCTGCCACCAGGCACCCTTCGGTGGTTCAATGCGATCCTCACGTGAGCCCTCCGTGACAGTCGGGCTGCTGACATCACCCGCCAACAGTGGTTCGCGCCCGTGATCGTGGCGATGCCCGCTAAACGTCTTCAGTATGCGACTGCATAGCATCGGCGTGAGACTCAGTGAGACAAATCCCGAAACCAGAATTGCGACGCTAATAGTGACCGCGAATTCTCGAAACAGCCGTCCCAATATGCCGCCCAGAAACAGCACGGGAATAAAGACCGCCACCAAAGACACAGTCATCGAAACGATCGTAAAGCCAATCTCGCGCGAGCCTTTCAGCGCCGCTTCCATCGCGCCTTCGCCATCTTCCATGCGCCGCACGATGTTCTCCAGCATTACCACGGCGTCGTCCACAACAAATCCTACCGACAACGTCAACGCCATCAGCGAAAGATTGTCGAGACTGAAGCCGAGCAGGTACATCACAGCAAACGTGAAGACGATCGATGTGGGCAGCGCCAGCGTGGGAATGATCGTAGCCCTTACGTTGCGCAGGAACAGAAAAATGACGAGCACGACCAGTCCGATTGCCAGCAACAGAGAGAACTGCACGTCGTTGACTGATTCGCGAATAGATTCGGATCGATCGTACAAAACGTCGAGCTTGATCGAAGCCGGCAGTTGCTGGCGAAATGCCGGCAATAAATTGCGAATCGCGTCTACGACGGCAACTGTATTGGTTCCCGGCTGGCGCTGGATCGTTAGCGTGACAACCTGTTGACCGTTGTAGCGGCTGGCCAGCCGATTGTTCTCCACGCTGTCGATGACATCACCAAGATCTCTGAGCAGCACCGGCGCGCCGTTTCGGTAAGCGATAATCAACTGACGATAGCTTTCAGCATCCATCAGTTGGCCGTTCGCCTGAACGGTGAGGTTCTGATGGATTCCATAGAGCGTGCCGACCGGCAGATTGGTGTTGCCGCGCTGCAGAGCGGTCGCCACGTCGTCGATACCGATGCCGCGGCTCGCCAATGCTGAAGGATCGAGCTGCGCGCGCACGGCATATTTCTGTTCGCCGGTAACCAAAACCTGCGCGACCCCGCTGATGGTTGAAAGCCTCTGCGCCAGCGAAGTATCCGCGTATTCGTTTACTTTCGAGAGCGGCAGCGTCGGCGAGCTGACCATTAGATAGACGATTGGTTGATCGGCGGGATTTACTTTCTTCAAAGTCGGCTGGTTCGGCATCCCCGGCGGCAGTTGACGCGCCGAAGCCGAAATCGCGGTTTGCACATCCTGCGCGGCCGCGTCGATGTTACGGCTCAAGTCGAACTGCAAAGTGATTTGAGTATTGCCGAGCGTGCTGGTTGAGCTGACCGTATTTAATCCGGCGATCGTCGAGAACTGCCGCTCGAGCGGAGTGGCCACTGACGAGGCCATCGTTTCAGGGCTCGCTCCGGGAAGGCCCGCGCTAACTTGAATCGTGGGATAGTCGACGTTTGGCAAATCGCTCACCGGCAGCGATTGGTAGCCAATAAGACCGAACAACACGATGCCCGCCATGATGAGCGTGGTCGTGATGGGACGTTGAATGAAGAGTTGCGACATTAAACTGCTATAGCGTCATTACGAGAATTTCGGTCTTGCTTGCGCCAAACCATTGAAAATTGAAAAAAGCAAATTGCTCGACAGCATTCCAGTCTTACCGCTTTTTCTCTTTACCTTCTTTTGCTGTGACTATCGATTGGCCAATCATATTGCAAAGCTGATTGCATTCGTCGAGGAGTTCGGCCATTCGATGTTCGGTTAGCATTTCCGTCTTGATAATTAACCGAATCCAGGAGCGCGACTCGCGTAATTCCTTGAGACAAATGCTAAGCTTATGAACGAAGTCCGCACGACTTTCAGCGGCACACGCTTCTTCGTAGTTAGGTGCGGGAGAAGTTCCGCTGCGCACTAATTGGCTTCCGATATGCCGTCCCATTCGAGTATCTGGTAACGCATCAACGACTTTACCGACTCGGGCAGCAAAATTAATCAGTCGTTCAACCATCTCGTCTGGAGTCATGATTTTCTCCAGATCAATTTGCAATTTTCATTTTTCAATTTTCAATTTGCAATTCCATGTTCTGAAGGTGACCCTCTCATCTAATTCACTGATTCTGATTCCCGCCGCCGCCTCGCCTACGTTGACCTTTATCATTTTGCGCGCCTGGATTTCCACCCTGCCCTGGACCACCGGCCGGACCTCCGCCTTGTTGACCTTGGCCTTGACCTCTCGCCTGCACCTTTGCTCCCGGCACTAAACGTAGTTGTCCGTCAGTCACGACCTGCTCGCCCGGTTTCAATCCGTCATCGATCACGGTCATATTTTCGATCGTGGTTCCAGTCTTCACGGTACGCGTTTCGACCGTCATGTCAGCCTTGACGACGTATACGAATGATTTGTCCTGCCCGATCTGAACGGCTTGCGCCGGGACGACTACCGCCTGGTTTTGGGTCCCCAGTGTGAGCACAAGGTTAACGAACTGTCCCGGATAAAGCCGCCGATCATCGTTCTGAAACGTAGCTTTCAAGCGCACAGTTCCAGTAGCCACATCGACTGTGTTATCGACTAATGACAGCTTTCCAAAAGCATGATTGGACTCGTCACCAGGAATCTCAACTTCGGCGACAAGGCCATTCGCACCCGAATTCTGTCTGATACGCATCAACTCCCTTTCCGGAATCGAGAACGTGACATAGATCGGCGCCGACTGGGTAATCGTCACCATCGGCGTTGTGGCGTTTGGCTGAACCAGATTACCGGCGGTCACTGCGAGATTGCCGGTCTTACCGGCGATCGGAGCACGAATTGTCGTATAGCTGAGCTGAACGCGTGCGTTCTCGACAGCCGCCTGCTCGGCTTTCTGCGCCGCTTGCAGATTCGCTACCGCTGATTGGTCCGCACGCACCGTGGCCTCGTCAGCTTTCAACTTCGCCTCGTCGTTGTCGTATTGCTCGCGCGGAATAACGCCCGCCTCCAGCAAATTTGCATCGCGCTTCGCAATTACTCGATCATTATTAGCAGTGGCTTCATCTTTAGCGACGATGTCCTGGCCTTGTTTGACTTGGGCCATCGCCTTTAACAGATTCGCCTCGGCCTGACTAAGCGCGGACTGCAACGGGCGCGGATCTATCTGAAAAAGCAGAGCGCCTTTTTTCACTTCCTGTCCCGGAACGAAAGCTACTGATTGCAGGCTCCCTTCAACCTGGGATCGAACGGCGATCGTTGAGAGTGGCTCTACATTGCCGATTGCTTTCAACACCGTCGGCACGTCCCGCTGCGTGACCGCGGCCATCTCTACCGGTACGACTTCGTTGCGACCGCCGGGGGTCCTCTGCGAAGACTTATCACCCAGGAAACGCCACAGAAAAATCAACACCAGCACGAGCACAAGCACGCTGACGATTTGCACTATACGCGCGCGAGTTTTGCTGCGGCGTTGCGGCTTAATTTGGGGTCCGCCTGCGGCGAGCGGTTCCGCCGATGCTGCATGTCCGGCCGGGGTGCTGGGAAATTCTCTTGAGACTTGTTCTTCCATCACGCATTTGAGTGACCACGAACAGTTGCCACTGCTGCTCCTCGCAGTCAAATCAAAAGCTTCCGGACTGCGCTGTTCAGGCTCAATGACTCAGGGGTTTTGTCCAATAATTGCATATATAACAACGACATCGCAAAGGGGTTGGTTACGGGAAACCCCAGACGAGCGCAACTAGTGGGACAAGAATTTGCAGGTAAAACTCCCTCTCCCATTGGGAGAGGGGCCGGGGTGAGGGCTTAGCGATCGAAGGCATCCCACCTTTTCCCTTCTTCTTCGAGCGGACCGAAGAAGCAAAGGAGGAGAGTTTCTTTTTCAGTTACTCGGCTAGGCCCTCACCCAACCCTCTCCCAAAGGGAGAGGGAGTTTACCCACAACGGCTTGGCACTCGACCGCAACTAAGGTCTTGACATTCTCATCCTGACTGTTGAGACTGATGCGGAAAAGCCAGCCTGGTATTTCGAGAA
>QHXE01000630.1 GCA_003222835.1 Acidobacteriota bacterium
GTCGATGATGTGATACTTCAGACGCTCTTCGACAGTTTCACCGCGCGCCTCTTTTTTCTTTGATTTAGTGGTGACGCCCTCGAAGAGTTTGGTGAATTCGACCAGCGGATCGTAAGTGCACACGTCGCCATCAAATTTGCGTCGATCATAAATGAGATCGAGCGCCACTTTCAGTTGACGCTCTTCCACTCGGTTGAGCGGCTCGATCTTGCTGGCATTTACAATCGCTGAATCAAGGCCCGCCGTCACCGCCTCGTGCAGAAACACCGAGTTGAGAACGATTCGCGAAGCCGGATTGAGTCCGAACGAAACGTTCGAGACTCCGAGAATCGTGAAAGCACCAGGCAGTTCCGTCTTGATGCGTCGAATACCTTCGATTGTTTCGAGCGCGTTGCGGCGGTCTTCTTCAATGCCGGTCGATATCGGCAGCGCCAGCGCATCGAAGAAAATATCGTCGGCTGGAATGCCGTATTCCTCGGTAGCCCGGTCGTAAGCTCGCTTCGCGATGTGGAATTTTCCTTCGGCGGTGCGCGCCATTCCCTGCTCGTCAATCGTGCCGATAACTACGCCGGCCCCGTATTGTTTTGCCAACTCAAGCACCTTCGCAAAGCGCGGCTCGCCATCTTCGTAGTTCGTTGAATTCAGAATGCACTTGCCGCCTGCATGTTGCAGTCCTGCTTCCATCTTCTGCCATTCAGTCGAATCGAACATCAAAGGGATTTTGACGTTCGTTACGAGGCGCGACGCCAGCGCGTGCATGTCTTTCTCGCCGTCGCGGCCAACGAAATCAACGTTAACGTCAAGCACATGCGCGCCTTCACGCTCCTGCTCGCGCGCAAGCGAAACCAAGCCGTCCCAGTCTTCGACATTGAGTAAGTCGCGCATCTTCTTCGAGCCGCTGGCGTTAACGCGTTCGCCGACGATCAAGAAGGACGTATCCTGCCGATAGGGTTGCTGAATGAAGATCGAAGAACTTGCGGCCGTGCGCTGCACTTCGCGCTTTAGCGGTGGCAGGTCTTTGACTGCTTCGACGACCGCTTTCAGATGTGCGGGCGTGGTGCCGCAGCAACCGCCAACGATATTGACGCCCAAATCGCGTGCGAAGTGCTGCAACTCTTTCGCCAACGATTCAGGTGTCTCTTTGAATACTGCGTGTCCGCCCACGTTTTCGGGAATGCCGGCATTGGGAATCACGGAGACGGCCCGGGACCAGTTCTGACAGAGATACCGGACGTTATCCGACATCTGCTGTGGGCCGGTGGCGCAATTCATCCCCATCACATCGATCGGGAAGGGCTCCAAAGCGGTGAGCGCCGCGCCGATCTCAGTTCCCATCAGCATCGTACCGAAGGCTTCGATCGTCACTTGCGCAATGACCGGCACAAGTCGCTTCGATGATTCGAACTCTTCGAAGATAGCAGCGAGCGCGGCTTTCGTTTGCAAGATATCCTGACACGTTTCGACGATCAGCAAATCAGCGCCACCATCGAGCAAACCGCGCGCTTGCTCGCGATAAGACGCCTTCATATCGAGAAATGAAATATGACCCAGCGTCGGCAGCTTTGTAGTTGGCCCCATCGAGCCCGCGACCCAACGCGGCTTTTCTTTCGTTGAGAAATCGGCGGCGACTCGCTTCGCCAGTTGGGCGGCCTTCACGTTTAATTCGTAGGCAAGGTCAGCGATTTGATATTCGGCGAGAACGATCGAGGTGCTGCCGAATGAATCTGTTTCCACCACATCGCAGCCAACTTCGAGAAATCCGGCGTGAACTTTTTCAACTGCTTCCGGCATACTAATCAAAAGATGTTCCGGACAGCCTTCGAATTGCGGGCCACCATAATCATCCACGGAAAGGTCTTGCGCGTGCAGATTCGTGCCCATCGCGCCATCAAAGACGACGATGCGGTCCCTTAATATGTCGAGAAAGCTCTTTGACATGTCAGTGCGGATAAAGGCCAATCACAAATCAAGATTCCAAGATCGCAAATCACAAAAAGCCCCGCGCTGCTAACAACGCGGGGCCTTTCATCAAACCTTTTTAGAGCAGCGGTTGAAAGACTGTCCGAGCTGTTTAGCGGATTATTTTACGTGGCCGCAAGTCGCCTTAACTCACCACGTTTTGTCACGGCCTATTGAAACATTGCTCATCAATAGTGTCAAGATACCATGTGCGGGCGTTGGCGTGGATTCGTCGGCTGGGGATGCTGAGCTTGAATTTCCTATTTACGATTTACCAATTACCATTTACCATCTCATTTCATGCGTCGCGCAATTTATCCAGGTTCATTCGATCCGGTTACCAATGGGCACCTCGATATTATCCAACGCGGCTGCAAGCTCTTTGATGAAATCATAGTCGCGGTTTTGGTCAATCCGGAGAAGACCGCATTCTTCACCATCGAAGAGCGCTGCGACATCCTGGGCGAAGTGCTGAAGACGATCAATCGCAGCGATTGCCACGTAAAGGTGGAAAGTTTCGAAGGCTTGATGGTGCAGTATGCTGCCGAGCGAGAAGCGAACGCGATCGTGCGCGGCATCCGCGCGATCTCGGATTACGAATATGAATTGCAAATGGCATTAATGAATCGACGCCTGCGACCGAGTTTGGAAACAGTTTTTATGATGCCGGCGGAAGAATATTCCTACGTTAGTTCGCGGCTGGTGAAAGAGGTCTTCCAGCTAGGAGCCGGAATCGAGGGCCTAGTACCGGCCCTCGTCGAGCAGCGGATGAGAGAGAAAACCAAATGATGACACAACCAACGCTTTCGTCTTTTCAAGATTCCGAAAATGTCTCGCGCATGAAAGCTTCCTCGACACTGGCGGCAATGCAGGCTGCGGAAGCCATGCGCGCCGCCGGTGTTGACGTGGTCGATCTCGGCGCGGGTGAGCCCGATTTCGACACGCCGCAGAACATCAAAGACGCCGCGGCCGAAGCGATGCGCGCCGGCAAGACCAAATACACTCCGGCCGCAGGAACCCGCGACTTGCAGCAAGCCATCATCGGTTTCTACAACCGGGAATTCCACGCGAACTATGAGCGGAACGAAGTAATGGCGACATCCGGCGGGAAGCAGGCAATCTTCAATGCCGTGGTTTCTCTGATCAATCCCGGCGACGAAGTCCTGATTCCAAAACCATATTGGGTTTCGTTTCCCGAGATTGTCGCCTTTGCGCGCGGCAAGTCGATTTTTATCGAGACCGAAGAAAACGACTTTGTGCTAACCGCCGACATGGTTCGGAGAGCGACCACGCCGCGAACGAAGCTGATTATCCTGAATTCGCCCGGCAATCCTTCGGGACGGGTTATTCCGCCCGCCGAGTTCCTGCAAATCATGGAAATCGTCGCGGAGCGTGGCCTGTATGCCATCTCGGATGAATGCTACCTGCGTTTTGTTTATCCGCCCGCCACGGTTTTTAGCGCCGCATCATTGCGGCCTGAGCTGCGGCGGCATTTGTGCATCGCCGGATCGTTTTCAAAGACCTACGCGATGACCGGCTGGCGGGTGGGTTATTCGCTCACGAATGCTGAATGGACGCGCGCGATGCTAAAGGTGCAAAGCCACTCGACCAGCAACGTCACCTCAATCTCACAAGCGGCCGCCGCTGAAGCTTTCAATGGACCGCAAGACTCCGTGGCCATGATGCTCTTTGAATATACGCGGCGGCGCGAATGGCTGCTGAAGGCTCTGAATGAAATTCCCGGTCTTCGTTGTCCACATCCGGAAGGCGCGTTTTATGCCTTTCCCGACCTGCGCGGATGCTTGAAAGGAAAACTGAGAACGTCTGGCGACTTCGTCAATGAACTGCTGGAGAATGAGAAAACTGTGGTCACCGATGGCGCAGCTTTTGGCGCCGAAGGGTTCATGCGTATTTCATATGCGACGTCTCTGGATCGGTTGGAGGAAGGGGTTAAGAGAATACGCAGAGTGGCGGAGCGCAGCGCCTAGCTTTGGAGTTGCGCCGGCAAAGCGAAGCAGCAACGCCGCTGTAGATAATTCTTCGAGATTGCAGTGTCAG
>QHXE01000631.1:0-4588 GCA_003222835.1 Acidobacteriota bacterium
TGAAGCGAGCGGCGGAAATGCCCGCGCTGCCGCGAACTGGATTCGCTCTGAGTTGCTGCGTGAGTTGGAGAACGCCGGATTAACTGCGGACAAGTCACCCCTTAGCGCCGCCGAGCTCGGTGCGCTGGTAGCTGTCATCGACGAAGGAAAGATCAGCGGCAAGCAAGGCAAGGATGTCCTGGTCGAGATGTTCACGACAGGCAAATCTGCATCGGCGATAATCGAAGAGAGAGGTTTGGTCCAGGTCAGCGACACGGCCGAAATTGATCGGGTGATTGACGAGGTCATGACCGCCAGTCCTAATCAACTGCAACAATATCGCCTGGGCAAAGAAGCCCTATTCGGATTTTTCGTGGGCCAGGTGATGAAAGCGTCGAAAGGCAAAGCCAATCCAAAAGTTGTAAACGAGCGGCTGAAAGAGAAACTGAAATAATTTGAAGTACCTGAGAGGTGTCGAGGAGGCCGCTCTTTACAGCAATGGAATTAAAAGGAAAAACTGCCATCGTCACCGGCGGAACCAAAGGCATCGGCCGCGGGATTGCGGAAGCGCTGCTTCGCGAAGGCGTCGCGGTTTGTGTCAGCGCGCGCAACGAAACGGAGATTGATCAGACCTGCAAAGAACTCGGCGCGCTCGGACAGGTAACTGGTTTCCAGGCCGACGTTCGAGATTATGAGCAGGTCAAAGCGCTGATCGCTCATACAGTCAAGGAACTCGGCGGCCTCGATATCCTCGTCAATAACGCCGGTATTGGCGTTTTCGAAACGGTAGAGCAAACTTCACCCGAAGATTTTCGCGCGGTGCTGGAAACGAATGTTTTCGGTGTCTTCTATTGCTGTCATGAAGCAATTCCGCAAATGAAAAAGCGCGGCGGCGGTTACATCATCAACATCTCTTCGCTGGCCGGAGTGAACGCGCACCCGCAGATGGCCGCTTACAACGCCTCGAAGTTTGGACTCAACGGCTTTAGCGAAGCGCTGATGCAGGAAGTGCGTCACGACAACATCAAAGTTAGTTACATCATGCCCGGATCGGTGAACACAGAATTTGGCGGCGATTCTCCCAGCGACGAAAAGAACTGGCAACTTACGCCGCAAGACATTGCACGCGTCGTGATCGATCTGCTGCACCATGACGATCGCTCCCTGCCGAGTCGGGTCGAGATTCGTCCCAGCAAACCGCCGAAGAAATAAATGCGAGCCGTAGTGCAACGCGTAACGCGCGCGTCAGTGACAGTTGATCATGAAATCGTCGGCGAGATTCGCAACGGCCTCGTCGTTCTTCTGGGCATCGCGCGCGATGATACTGAGAAGGATGCGGACTATCTGATCGAGAAGATTGCGGCGCTACGTATCTTCGACGATGAATCGGGCCGCATGAATCGATCGGTTACAGACGTTCATGGCGGCGTGCTGATTGTTTCGCAGTTCACTTTGTATGGCGACGTGCGGCGTGGTTTGCGGCCCTCGTGGATTGATGCCGCGCCGCCGGAAATTGCTGAGCCGCTTTACGAATACTTCGTCCAACAAGCCCGAACGTTGATCGCTCAGGTGGCAACCGGCAGCTTTCGCGCTATGATGCAAGTTGAGTTAGTTAATGATGGACCGGTAACAATCTTGCTCGATAGCAGGAAATTGTTTTGATTTTGCCAGTATCACTAAGCAAAGTCGCAAAGCAGGCACGGAGGACATTATCCAGTGAGAATATCGATTGCCAAAGTAACATTCGCCGCAGTGTTCTTAGTCGTCGCGCTCACAGCGTGTAGTGAAACAAGCCCAAATGCGAACAAGGCGGCGAACGTTGGAGAAAGTATCACGGGCAACGTGAAGACGGGCGTCAAGCCGCAGCCCGATTCACAAGTCGCCGTAATTGAGACCGGGGATTATGGGCGCGTCGTGATCGAGCTGTATCCAAATATCGCGCCGCAAATGGTCGAACGTTTCAAGAAACTCATCAGCGAACATTTCTATGATGGCACGGCGATCCATCGCATCGATCCGGAGCTTGGCATTATTCAAGGCGGCGATCCTCAAACGAAAGGGAGTAACACGGCGGTGTGGGGCACGGGGAATTCGCCTTATCCGAACGTGGCGGCGGAATTCAGCGATATCCCTTACGAGCGTGGCACACTCGGAGCCGCACGCACGAACGACATCAACACCGCGAACTGCCAGTGGTTCATCACGCTGAAAAAGCAGCCGGCGTTCGACAAGAAGTACACAGTGTTTGGTCGCGTGATCGACGGCATCAACAACGCCGACGTGATCATGCACGCGCCCACCGAGCAAGGAACAGAAAGGCCTTCGGACAAGGTTCTGATTAAGAGTGTGACCTTGCAGCCGCGGACGAATTTCCCGTAGCAGGCTGCGGAAAAAAGAAAACTTGCCACAGAGACACAGAGTCACAGAGAGAAAGCCAATTCAGGAACGATCAAAACGCCAATGTCTTGCTGTCATCTCTCTCTGTGCCTCTGTGTCTCTGTGGCTAACCTTGGTTTTTCATCACTCCTGCTAGGACGCTCCTACAGCTTCGGAAACAAGATCGGCAGCGCGACTTCCGCGGCGTACATGCAGCGCGCGTTGTGACCGCACAGCGGAACGACGACGGCCTTATGCTGAGCCTTGTATTTCGCGTTCACGTATGCGGCAAAGACTTGGCCGCGCGCCAGCCGCGTCGCACCCTGGGCCATCGCTGGGCACGACGAATCAAATCCCGCCAGCGGCAATATATCGAGTTCACCCAGTAAGTAAGTCGTGGGACGCGCGGCGAGTTGCTGCTTCAACTGAGCGTCCGTGAGTTTTGCCGTGTAGCCGCTGCGGCTTTTCAAACCGTAAGGCCAATTATCATAGGTTGTGCAATTGCGCGCATCGCCGAACGCGTGCATTTCGTTGTTCGTTCCTGTCGGACGATCGGGATCGAGATACGCATAACTGGAAGGGTTCGCGACTACATAAGCGATCGGAATGCCCAGCTTGTCGTGGACCAGATTCGCCATTTCGTAGCGAGTGACGTACTGGCCGCCAGCCGAGTGGCCGGTGAGAACGATGCCCTTCAGATTCGGAAAGACTGCCTTTCGCGATAGCTGGCGCAGAATCTCGTCCATAAAATCATACGACGTAAGCTTATTGTTACTCGTCGCGACCCCGCCGGAGCGCCAACTGTCACCCGAGCAACTCCAATTAATCTCGTCGGCAGCGAGCGTATCGCGGCAACTGCGGCTGTCATTCGATGCAAAGCGCGGCGCGATAATGATCGTGTCTTCGAACGCGTTGGCCAAAAAACCAGCGGCGAGCGCTGTTCGAAAATAGTTGTCGGCGTCGCGTCCCTGACCATGAACTACGATCAGCGCCCGCGTAATCTTTTCGTTCTTGGTTTCGAGGGCATAGGTGCGATAAACGAGCGAACGCGCATGATCGCCAAGGGTGACCCATTCAGTGCAATCCGTCGTTGCTTTCATGCACGGTTGAGCGGGTGCCGAAACGAACAACGCTAAAAAAACGAGAAACAGAAATATTAGACGATTCATGGCGCGAGAGGATACAACCGTCTGTCGCAGGTCGCAAGGCAAATAAACGACTACATTGTTTTTTCGTGAGATTGGTGAGAAAGAGCGTGGCCGAACGTGCTCTAAATCGTATCGTCGCGAGTTTTTGACTGTTCCTCTAATTCATATCGATTGCGATCGCGCCGTTCAATCTTGTCGAGAAAATCCAGCTCTTCGTTGTCTTCAAAACTGATGCCGACGGCGCGCGCGTTCTCTTCGACCATGGATTGGTCTGGCGTAGGACTATCTCCCGCGAACGTCTCCGATCCGCTCTCGTTCACGTCTTCCCAGGCCGCGTCGATGTCGCCACCGGCATCCTGCGGTGAGGCTGCCGTATTATTGTGCAGACGTTGAGCCAACAGCTCTGGGTCTTTCGGCGCGCGCGCGATCTCGTTTTCCATGAACTCTTCGATTTCGGGATCGGCTACGTGCTCGGGGTTGTTAGCCAGGTAATTGAACGACTCAGGCATCTTTTTTGGCATGATGACTTCACCTCGTCAAGAGAGTGCTTCCACAAACGCGCTGAAGACAAGCGGCGCTTCTTGGATCACGTATATGAATCGTGGAAAACTTTGCTAGACGGACTATAGCAAATGGGCCGCACAGCGGCAACGGTTGCGTAGACTTCAGAGTGGAGGAAGCTGTAGGTGATCCCTTCCGGATCTCCCTCTCCTTTGGGAGAGGGTTGGGGGTGAGGGCCTAGCGACAGAACCAAAACACTTCTTTCTCTTTCTTTATCTCGGGCGGACAAGAAAAAGGATGGAAAAGAGTTTTCTTTTCTTGTTATTCAGCTACGCCCTCACCCCAGCCCTCTCCCAATGGGAGAGGGAGTTTACCCACAAATCATCGGCACACAGTAGACTTCGGTCTGCGATAGCGAGATTCTGAACGCAGACTAAGTCTTCGCTATCTCATGTTCGCGAATGATGAGCTTGACGATTGCCAGCCGCGCTCTTAGACTTGAATTTGAATTAACCGTAAACGTTAAGCATTTCGTAAGAGAGGCTTTCAGAACTTCTCAGCGGCTTTGTGCGCGCAGGAATGCG
>QHXE01000631.1:4749-8066 GCA_003222835.1 Acidobacteriota bacterium
GAAAATCACGGAAGAGGACGTGCGTAGTCTTGCTAATTGGCAACCAAATGCTGAGCGCACCGAGGAGGTTCCGTTCGTGGTCGCGCGCGTGCTGCTTCAGGATTTTACCGGCGTCCCGCTGTTGGTCGATCTCGCGGCTATGAGGTCCGCAGTGGTTCGTCTCAACAAGAACCCGGGTGTGATCGAGCCTTTGGTTCCGGTCGATCTCGTGATCGATCACTCGGTGCAGGTTGATTTCTCGAGCACTCCGGAAGCATTCAAGCGAAACATGGAGATGGAATTTCGCCGCAACAACTCGCGGTATCAATTTCTGAAGTGGGGCATGCAGGCCTTCGATGGCTTTGGCGTGATCCCGCCGGGTATCGGCATCTGTCATCAAGTGAATCTCGAGTACTTAGGCAAATGCGTTTGGGAGAAAAACGAACTCTACTATCCCGATAGTTTGGTTGGCACTGATTCGCATACGACCATGATTAATGGCCTGAGCATCGTGGGCTGGGGTGTCGGCGGGATCGAAGCGGAAGCCGCGATGTTGGGCCAACCAGTCTACTTCCTGACGCCTGACGTCGTCGGCGTCCACATGAGTGGCAAATTGCGCGAAGGCGTGACGGCGACCGATCTCGTGCTGGCCGTAACGGAGATGTTGCGCCAGGCAAAAGTCGTCGGCAAATTCGTTGAGTTTCACGGCGAAGGGGCGGCGTCGCTCGCCGTCACGGATCGCGCGACGATCTCAAACATGTCGCCTGAATACGGCGCAACCATGGGTTACTTTCCGCCGGATGAAGAGACGTGTTTGTATTTAAAGGCGACCGGCAGAAAAGACGAACATATCGACGCGGTGCGAAACTATTTCAAAGCGCAAGGCATTTTCGGCATTCCGCGGCAGGGCGAGTGCGACTACAGCACGGTGCTCGAACTCGATCTCGAAACGATTGTGCCGAGCGTGGCCGGTCCGAAACGGCCGCAGGATCGCATCGCGCTGCCGGACTTGGAAAGAAAATTCAGGGAACTCCTGGAAATGGATGTAAAGAGCGGTGGTTATGGCAAGGCCTTGAGCGAGATCGATCATCGATTCAAAACCACACTTGATACCTGCAATGGCGATGGCCAGGGGCGCGCAGGTGGCGGATTGCAGAAATCAGAGACGGCGCCAATGGTTGCGCTTGCTGCGGCGGCGTTGAATACCAGCGCGTGGTCCGAAACCGAGATGATGAACAATCGGCCCACGCCTGATCGCGTGGAGCCAAGCGAACCAGCGCCTGAAGTTGAAGTCGAGTTGGGCCACGGCGATGTTTTGATTGCGGCGATCACTTCATGCACGAATACTTCGAATCCGAGCGTGATGCTCGCCGCGGGTTTGTTGGCAAAGAAAGCTGTCGAGCGCGGCTTGCAAATTCGCCCCAGCGTCAAGCGCTCGCTGGCGCCCGGCTCACGCGTCGTCACTGAATATCTTGCGAAGACGGGCTTACAGACGTACCTCGATCAGCTTGGTTTCAATCTGGTCGGTTACGGCTGCACCACTTGCATCGGCAACAGCGGGCCGCTCGATCCGTGTATTGAGAAAGTTTTGAGCGAGCACGATTTGATCGCTGCCAGTGTGCTTTCCGGTAATCGCAACTTTGAAGCGCGCGTGCACCAGAGCATCAAAGCCAATTTTCTGATGAGCCCGCCGCTGGTGGTCGCCTTCGCGCTCGCCGGCCGCATCGATCGCGACTTGTCAAAAGAGGCTTTGGGTCAAGACAAGGATGGGCAAGATGTTTTCCTGCGCGACCTCTGGCCCAGTATGGAAGAAATCGGCGCGCTGATGCGCGAGGCCTTCGACGCGGAAACTTATCGGCAACTTTACGACAACTTCGCTGAACAGAATCCGATGTGGAACGAGATTCCGACCAGCACCGGTCTGGTTTACGAATGGGATGCGGAATCGACTTACATTCAGGAGCCGCCCTTCTTCGAAGGCTTTGGCGCTGACGTCGGCGAAATGGAAGACATTCACGACGCGCGGCCGCTGGCGATCTTCGGCGATTCTGTGACGACGGATCACATCAGTCCCGCCGGCGCAATCAAAGCTTCGTCACCCGCGGGAATCTACTTGCAGGAATGCGGCGTCGCGGTCGGCGACTTCAATAGCTACGGTTCGCGCCGCGGCAATCATCAGGTGATGATGCGCGGCACATTGAAGGCGGTGTCACGGTCTATCAGCCTGAAGGCAAAGAGATGAGCATATACGACGCGGCGATGAAATATCAGGAAGAGAAGGTTCCGCTCGTCGTCATCGCCGGTCAGGAATACGGCACCGGTTCATCGCGCGTCTGGGCCGCCAAAGGAACGCGTCTGCTCTGTGCGAAGGCAGTCATCGCGCAGAGCTTCGAACGCATCCATCGCAGCAACCTCGTGGGGATGGGCGTGCTGCCTTGTCAGTTCAAAGAAGGAACCAACGCTGCTTCGCTGAATCTGGACGGCACAGAGACTTTCGACATCACTGGATTAGAAAACGTTGAAGTGCAACCTCGTCAGGATGTCACGCTCACCATTCATCGCGCCGATGATTCAAGCGAGGAAGTTCCGCTCACTCTTCGTATAGACACACCGATCGAGATCGATTACTACCTGCACGGCGGCATCCTGCCTTATGTATTAAGACAATTATTGGCGGGGACGACGGGATTTTAAGTATCTTCGTCGCGTAGCGACGCTTGATTTTAGGCCGGCCTTTCAAGGCCGGTGTCGCGTAGAGCAAGTAATCTTCGTCGCGTAGCGACGATTGAAATCACGATGTCGGAGGACTCTCACGATGGCCAACACATACACGTCTCTTCACTATCACGTAATCTTCAGCACGAAAAATCGCGTCCCTTGGATCACACCTAATCTTGAATCCCGTATCTGGCCCTATATCGGCGGAATCGCACGCAAGCACAAGATGACTGCGTTGCAGATCGGCGGATGCGACGACCACGTTCATGCACTAGTCCAAGCGCCGCCGATTTATTCTCCAAGCGAGATCGCGCAATATCTGAAGGGTGAATCTTCGAAATGGATCCACGAAGAGTTCCCTGCGATGCGCGATTTCGGTTGGCAGGATGGGTACAGCGCTTTTACCGTGAGTAAATCAAATCTACCGGATGTGACTCGTTACATTCAAAACCAGCGCGAACATCATCGCAAGAAAACGTTCCAGGAGGAGTACCTGGAATTCCTAAATAAGTACGGAATTGAATACGATGAGCGCTACTTATGGGGTTGATTCACGCGTCGCTAACGCGACGCAGTTGACTTCACTTTTCGTCGCGTAGCGACGAATGAGTTCAGGCAGG
>QHXE01000239.1 GCA_003222835.1 Acidobacteriota bacterium
GTTTTCAGAGAAGAGATCATCCTTCGTCGCTTTCTCCCAGACGATAGCCTACGCCCCACACAGTGTGAATGAGTTTCGCCATACCGGGTTTGTCTACTTTTGCGCGCAGGTACTTTATGTAAACGTCGACAATGTTAGAGCTGCCTTCGAACTCACCAGACCACACGTGATCCATTATTTGACTTCGTGAAAGAGCATGACCTTTCTTGCGCATCAGATATTCCAAAAGACTGAATTCGCGTGCCGTCAATCCGAGAGTCTGGTCCCCACGCCGGGCGATCCGCTTCACCGGATCGAGCGTTAGATCGGCAATCGTTAGCTGAACTGGCTGGTCCACGCTGTTGCGCCGCAATAAGACATTCACGCGAGAAACCAACTCTCTCAGATCGAACGGCTTGGTTAGGTAATCGTCCGAACCACTGTCCAAACCTTCTACTTTGCTCTCGATCGTGGCCTTCGCCGTTAGTAGCAGGATCGGAGTCTTCACGCCTTTGCTCCGCAGTTCGCGCAAAACTGTGAGACCATCTTTTCGCGGCAGCATGATGTCCAGAATAATAAGGTCGTAATCGACCGCGCCACCATACAATAGCCCCTCTTCGCCATCGTGAATCACATCAACGGCATGGCCGCACTTCTTCTCCAACCCTTTCTTGATGAAGGCCGCGAGTTTCTTTTCGTCCTCAACCAGAAGCAGACGCATAAACTAATATTAACTTGAAAAGCCGTGAGAAAGTCATGAGAAATCATTCGTATCAAAGGTGAGACTTTCAGGATTTTCTAATGTTTCGCGGCTACCATGTCGACTGTTAGTTGTCGTATAAATATCGATCGAGGAAACCTATGAAAATTCTAGCTTGCTGCACTCTGCTGTTCGGCCTTGGCTTGGTTTGTTTCGGAATAATGCCCACGCATGCTAAAGGGCCGTCCGGTTATCACGTCGCAAAGAAAGTAGTGCTCGGCGGCGAAGGCGGATGGGATTATCTAACTGTCGACAGCAAAGCGCGACGCGTGTACATCTCGCGCGGCACTCACGTAATGGTGGTCGATGCCGACAACGCTACTGTCGTCGGTGACATTCCGAACACGAACGGCGTACACGGCATCGCCATCGCCGACGATATGGACAAGGGTTTCGTAAGCGATGGGCGGGATGGCAATGTCACGATCTTCGATACCAAGACACTGAAGGTTTTGGGAACCGCGCCGGCGGGCAAGAACCCCGACGCGATCATTTATGATCCCGCTTCGAAGCGCGTCTTCGCTTTCAATGGTTCCAGCAAAGACGCAACTGCAATCGATGCGAAGACCGGCACGGTCGCCGGCACCATCGCTCTCGGTGGCAAACCCGAGTTCGCCGTCGCCGATGACAAAGGGCACGTCTTCGTAAACATCGAAGATACCAGCGAGATCGTCAAATTCGATTCCAACAAATTAAACGTCGAGAATCGCTGGAAAATTGCGCCCGGCGAAGAGGCGAGCGGTCTGGCGATGGATCGAAAACATCGGAGACTCTTTTCCGTTTGCTCGAACAAAATGATGGTGGTTGTCAACGCCGACACCGGCCAGGTTGTCACAACGCTGCCTACCGGCGCGGGCACTGACGCTGCTGGTTTCGATCCGGAAACAGGGTACGCGTTCAGCTCTAACGGCGAGGGCACGCTGACGGTTATTCATGAAGATTCACCGGATAAGTTCAGCGTGGTGGAGAATGTGGCGACGCAAGCGCGAGCTCGCACGATGGCTCTCGACACGAAGACTCATCAGGTTTATCTGGTGACGGCGGAGTTTGGGACGGCGCCGGCTCCAACTGCACAGCAGCCTCGACCGCGTCCGCCAATGGTGCCCGGCTCGTTTACGCTGCTCATCATGAGTCGCTGAAAGTGCACATCGGCTATCTGAATTTCTAACTAAAACCGAGCCAGGAGAAAGCAAAATGAAATCGGCAATAACTTTTAAGAAAGTAATGTTGATGGCGATTGGACTTTTGTTAGTAAGCCTCTCCGCATCAGCGCAGGAAAGCAAGATCAGAGAGAAGGACGTACCGCAAGCTGTGATCGCTGCGTTCAAATCGACCTATCCGAATGCTACCGTCAGAGGCTATGCCAAAGAGCGGGAGAACGGGAAACTGTTCTATGAGATTGAGAGCAAAGACGGCGACACCATGCGCGACCTTCTCTACAATCCGGATGGTACCGTCGCGGAAATAGAGGAAACTGTGGCGGCCACCGATCTACCGGAAGCCGCCCAACAACTGATTCATTCAAAGTATCCCAAGGCGACTGTGAATAAAGCGGAAAGAGTTACCGCCGGAAGCAAGGTCTCATATGATGTCAGCGCGAAACAGGGTGCGAAGCGGATCAGTTTCGTCTTTGATGCGGAAGGGAAGTTAGAGAAGAGCAGAGTCCATTAAGCCCTCCAATCAAATCCCTGACAGAGGACTGACGAGATCTATGTACCGTGTCGCCTGGCTGATAACCTTCGTCTTAATCAGTCTCAATCTTGTTTACTCTCAATCGCCGCCCAAGCGTGTGTCGATATCCGGTGTCGTTTCCGATCAGGCCGGCGCCACAATCGTGGGAGCCCGGGTGGAATTGAAAACGGCTAATGGCTCTCAGCAGTCTACAACTACCGATCAATCAGGAAATTTCCAGCTCAGGGGAATTCCGCCGGGTAAGTATCAGGTTCAGGTCGCCTACGGAGGGTTCGATCCAGCTACAGTGGAGGTGACGCTTGATACACAGCCGGTCCCGCCGTTGCAGATTACGCTGGCAATCGCCAGCTTGCGGCAGGAGACTACGGTCACAACTACGCCGACCCGAATCAGCACCGAAGCTGCCGACAACAAGGACACAGTGGCGCTGAGTGAGCAATCGCTCAGCAACCTGCCAGTGTTTGATCAGGATTACCTCGGCGCGATGTCTCGCTTTCTCGATCCCGGGAGTGTCGGGACGAATGGAGTGTCTCTGGTCGTGAATGGAATGGAAGTGCCTAACCTGGGTGTGTCTCCATCGGCGATTAAAGAAATAAAGATCAACCAGGATCCGTACTCGGCGGAGTTTGCGCGCCCCGGCAGAGGACGGATAGAAGTCACCACCAAACCCGGGTCGCCCGAGTATCACGGCACTTTCAATTTCATATTTCGCGATGCGCATCTCAACGCTCGCGATCCCTTTGCACTCACGCGTCCACCGGAGCAAAGACGCATTTATGAAGGAATTCTAACCGGGCCGATCAGGCAGAGTAAGAAAACTTCCTTTCTGCTTTCCGTGAGCCGCCGGGAAGAGGATCTTCAATCTGTCGTGTTCGCGCAGGGTGCGGCCGGAATCATCCAAGCAAACGTGCCTGCGCCTGCGCGTACAACGCAAATTGCTGCTCAGATCAACCATTCACTCAGCGTAACGAATACCATTTCGGTGCGCTATTCGTACCTGGGTGAGAGCGTCAATAACCAGAACACCGGAGGCACGGTGTTGCCAGAGGCTGGTCTCAATTCAGGTAATATGGAGCAGGAGATCACCTATAATCAACAGACCGTCTTCTCACCAAAGCTGGTCAACAACTTTCGTCTGCTGCTCGGCTACGAACGGCAAAGCAATGTCAGCGTTACGCGCGCGCCAAAGATCGTTGTCCTTGATTCCTTCACCGGTGGTGGCGCCGAGGCCGATTACCTGCGCACTGAGTATCATGCGGTGTTGATGGAAACGCTTTCCTATTCAAGCGGCAAACACCTGGTGAAGGGAGGGATTAACATCCCTGATTTGAGCCGTCGTGGCTTTAATAACAACCTCAACTCTCTGGGTACGTTTTACTTTTCCAATGTGGGTGATTATCTGCAGCGCCGGCCTTACTCATTTACTCAACAGCAGGGAAATGGCCATGTTGTGTTTCTGGAAAAGTTGCTCGGATTGTTCATTCAGGATGAGTATCACCTGCGCAAGAACCTGATGTTTTCGTTCGGTTTGCGTTACGACTGGCAGAATTTCTTTCACGACAATAACAACTTTGCTCCTCGCTTTTCGTTCGCTTATTCTCCAGGCAAGAGTCAGAAAACAGTGTTACGCGGCGGCGCTGGTGTCTTTTATGATCGATCCGGCGCGCGCCCGATTCAGGACATTCTGCTTTTCAATGGATCAAGACTCAGGCAGTATGTGCTGGTCAACCCCGGTTATCCTGATCCCATCTCAGGCGGGTCACTAATATCGCAGCCTGTCGGCATCACCCGTCTTCAGCCAAACATCAACCTGCCCTATGTAGTCCAATACAGCTTTGGAGTCGAACGCCAACTTCAGAAATCAACCAGCCTGGCAATTACCTACTTCGGTTCTCGTGGGTTGGATCAATTTCGTTCGCGGGACATCAATGCGCCCTTGCCGCCTAGATATTCCGCCCGGCCCAATACCTCGATCGGCGTGCTGCGTCAAATCGAATCAACGGGCCGGAGAATCAGTAATTCACTTGAAGTAACGTTGCGCGGCAACGTGACCCGATTCTTCAATGGCATGGCCCAGTACCGCCTCGCTTCATCTCACGATGACACGAGCGGCATTACCTATTTCCCTCCAAACGTCTATGACCTTTCCGGTGAATGGGGTCGCTCTGATTTTGACCGGCGTCATCGCTTCGAACTGCTCGGCGCCATAAACCCCGGCAAGCTTTTCAACCTGGGTGTTTCAACGTCCCTTTACTCAGGGCTTCCGTATACGCTGACCACCGGCATCGATGCATTTCACACGGGGACGGCGAATGCGCGTCCCTTGGGCATTCCTCGGAATAGCTTGCAAGGACCGGGCTACGTTGACCTCGACCTCCGTTGGTCGCGCGATTTTGCATTGATTAAGAGTAAAAAGAAGGACGGGGGACTAAAGGCTACGCTGGCGATTGATGCCTTCAACGTACTCAATCGGGTGAATTACTCTTTCTTTGTCGGAAACCTCAGTTCACCCTTTTTCGGGAGGGCTGTCTCAGCTCAACCACCGCGAAGGCTACAACTTTCTTTCCGGCTGAAGTTCTAGAGACGTGGATCATGAATTACTCGCGTCTTCCCGACTCACAAGCGCATGTTTGGCTTTCCAAGGCACTTTTCCTACTTAACGTATTCCCAGTGCCAGGGCTCATAAAAGTAAGGCCGAAACCCGAAGCGTTCAGCATTGCGCACGATCCATTGGTAGACGGCTGTCTTAACCTGAATGGCGCGATTTGAGTCTTTCGTATCCACCGGATCGCCGCCGACGTAGAAGTCCAGGGCGCGGCCCGTAAAGTGAGGACTGTTGACGGCAAGGCCGGCGCTGCCTGCATTCGGAGATTGCCGCCGCAACTGATCCTGATATTCGCGTGGGCGAAAAGCCGAAACGATCTTGAAGTATTTCTCGGTGGATGCGAGTTCGCCTTCCGTCGTATGAGCGAGATTAAGCGACGGATCGGCGATCGCGGCCGCAAGCATACGCTTGTATGCCGCGTAAGTATTGCGCTCAACCTGACGAAGTTCTGCTACTCGCGCGGGATCATAAAAATCGGCAGCGGGAGCTGTGACAAGCTGGTCCGGTTGAGCGTAGGTGCGATCCTTCAACCTGTTCCTCTGCCATTCAGAAGTCATCGCTTTGAGCGACTCCTCATCCAGCACACCGCTGGCGTTCAGTCCAATTTTCTTCTGCCAACTGGCGAGGGAGGCAGCGAAACGGCCGGAAGACACGTCGTTTTGAGTATTGAGAACCTGCGCTATCAGCGAATTGTAGAGATACCAACCGCGTTGCTGTTTGCCGCCGAAGGTCCAGACCAATTCGTTTTGCAGCACCGCGTTATGTTCCGCCGCCGCGGCGAAGTTTGATGAGGCGTTCTCGGCCATTGAATCACGAGCATTCGTGACTAGAACAGCAGGCTTCACACGGGAATCAGACTTGGGGCTTTGCGATTGGCCACGGCTACTGCGAGTCTCAAAAGACACAACGCCGACTAGAACCGTGAGCGCAGCAAAAACCAGGGCGATATGAACTCTAAAATATTTCATGGTCGATTTTACTGACGAATCTTGCGTGAGATTTCTTGTCGGGCAAAGTACTCAGATGCGCAAAAGCTGAACACGGTTCGATGGCGCGCAAAGTTTTATTGCACCAAGTAACGCGGGCCTTGAACCAAATGGCCGGGGAAAAACTCAAGAGCAAAAGAGTGCGCCGAAGACAAGTTAAGCATATGTTCAACGCCTATGTGATATCGTTACCTCGTCATCATCAAGGTGTTGAATGACTCAATTCTGGGATAAACAAATTCAAAGGGCGGACCATCTGGCTAAACAGTCCAGCGGCTCTAGCGAATTGCTGACGTTCTATGCTCAACTGCTTCGAGCCCAGAAGGAGATTTATGAATTCCTGCGCAGCCGTAAAGATTGGCTTCCATCCGGCGACTTGGAAAGAGACTTATCGCCTATTCACCAATCTCTAACTTCTTTTCTCAAAACAGTCGAGACCCATGGACCAGCGAGTCTGGCAACGGAAGCTCACAACCTGTCAGAGACGACTCCCGAAGCAATTACTGAAATGCTGTTGAGTTATTGGCGCAACCCATCAGACATACAGTTTTTCGCGAAAGCAATTTTGCAGCCTTATGCACGTTGGCTGGCCCAAAGCGGAGCTACGCCTCTCGGGCGCGAACTGGCCGGCGGCGAGCGCTCTTGTCCATTCTGTGGCGGCAAGGCGCAGGTTAGTTTTCTTCAGAGTAAAGAGAGCAGCGTTGAGAGCGGAACTCGCGAGTTGGTGTGCGCCACCTGTCTGTCATCATGGGAATTTCGTCGGGTGGTATGCGCGAACTGCGGCGAGGAGCGCCCGGGCAAATTGGGATATTTCCATTCGTTAGAATTCGATCATGTCCGCATAGAAGCGTGCGATTCGTGCAAACACTATATTAAAGGAGTCGATCTTACGCGTTTAGGTTTTGCTGCCCCGCTGGTCGACGAGATTTATGCGGCGCCATTGGATCTCTGGGCTCGTGAACAGGGCTACACCAAGATCGAACTGAATCTCGTGGGCCTATAATCACCGCACTAAGTCAACCCGATGCAATTGAAAAGTAACCGTACTGCCAAAGTAACTTGACATGTCTCCTTAAAGATGTCGCAGGCGATCCCCATGCCTGACATGATTTTCGTTCCCTACGGCGCTGGACCCCTTCGAATTTAATTCTTCATTTTAAGCGGAGGCTTGTATGGAAGTCTCGAGACGAACCTTCATCAAGACAACCTTGATTGGAGGTGCGGGTGTTAGTGTGTTCGGCTTCAGTCTGGCTCCGGTTTATGCGCAGACGCAGGGCTTGAAGATTGCACGTACGACCGAGACGCGCAGCACTTGTCCCTACTGCTCGGTTAGTTGTGGTGTGATCATTCACACCTTGGGCGACAAAGCCAAGAACGCGGTCCCGCAGGTTGTCCATATCGAAGGTGATCCCGATCATCCGATCAATCGCGGCACGCTTTGTCCAAAAGGTGCGTCGCTCCAACAGGACATCGTCAACGATCGCCGCCTGCTGAAACCACAAGTGCGACGGCCGGGCTCGGATCATTGGGACGACATCTCGTGGGATGACGCGGTCAACGAGATCGCGCGCTGGACCAAGAAAACAAGAGACGAGACCTTCATCGATAAAGATAAGGGCGGCTTCACGGTTAATCGTCTGGAAACGATCGGTTGGATCGGCGGTTGCACTGACACCAACGAACTGAATTTTCTCGCGGTTAAGACGATGCGCAGCCTGGGGCTCTGCTATTTCGAAACGCAGGCCCGGGTTTGACACGGTCCGACGGTCTCCAGTTTGGGGCCCACCTTCGGACGCGGCGCAATGACCAACGGCTGGATCGACATCAAGAACACCGACATGATGTTGATTATGGGCGGCAACCCAGCCGAGAACCACCCGTGTGGCTTCAAGTGGCCGATTGAAGCGAAGCTGCATCGTAACGCGAAAATGATTGTTGTCGATCCGCGCTTTACGCGGACGGCGACACAAGCCGATCTGTTTCTGCAAATTCGCGCCGGGAGCGACATCGCGTTTCTCGGCGGTCTAATCAACTACGCGATCCAAAATGATCGAATCGCAAAAGACTACCTGATCAATTACACGAATGCCGCATTCGTCGTTAAAGATGGATTCAAACTGCCTGAGGATGGTTTGTTTTCGGGTTTCGATGCTGCCGCCACAACTTATGACAAGTCAACGTGGAATTACCAAGAAGGCGGCAACCTTGGGCCGCAAACCGAAGCAACCACTAAACCCAACGCGCCAACCGCGGCAGCGACCACGACCACCGCCGCCATGGCTGCGGCGAAGCCGCCATCAGCGCCGGCGCTGCCGCCAAATGTCGCCTACGATCTTTCGTTGCAGCATCCACGCTCAGTCTTTCAACTGCTGAAACAACAATACTCGCGCTACACGCCCGAGATGGTCGAGCGCATTACCGGCATTCCAAAGGATCAATTTATTAAAGCCGCCGATCTGTTCACCTCAATTCGCAAAGACGGGAATATGAAAAAGGCGGGCACGATCATTTATGCGGTCGGTTGGACACAGCACACTTCCGGGACGCAGATCATTCGCACCGCGGCGATCCTGCAATTGATTCTCGGTAACGTCGGACGCGCGGGTGGTGGCGTGAACGCGCTGCGCGGCCATTCGAACATTCAGGGCGCCACGGACATGGGCGGCGTGTTCGATATCTTTCCTGGTTATCTAAAAATTCCGGCTCCCACCGATGTTGACCTGGCCGCCTTTCTCAAGCGCACCACGCCGACACCATCAAAGCCAAACGAATGGGACTCGTACAACTACTGGTCCAACACGCCAAAGTTCATGGTGTCGTTTCTGAAATCGCTTTATGGCGACTCAGCCAAGAAAGAGAACGACTACAACTTTCATAATCTGCCAAAGATTGACCGTAAGTTCTCGTGGACCGAAATGTGGGACGAGATGTACGCCGGCAAAGTTAAAGGCCTGTTTGCTTTCGGCATGAATGGTGTCGCGATCGGTCCCAACTCGCGGAAGAACATCGAGGCGTTGAAGAAAGCTGACTTCCTCGTTGTCTGTGATCTCTATCCCGAAGAAACTGCTGAATTCTGGCAGTCACCGGGCATCACGAAGGACGAGATGAAGAAAATTAATACGACCGTCTATCGTCTACCGGGCGCGGGCTTTGCCGAGAAGGACGGCACGTTTGTGAATTCCGCGCGTTGGCTGCAATGGAAGTACGTGGCCGTTCCGCCTCCCGGAGACGCGAAAGTCGATCAGGAAATTCTCGCGCGCATCTTTTTGAAGGTGCGCGAGCTTTACAAATCGGAAGGCGGCAAGTTTCCTGATCCGATCCTGAATCTGACATGGGCTTACACGACACCACAGAACCCTTCGCTCGCGGAAGTCGCAAAGGAAATCAATGGCAAGGCGCTTGCTGATCTGACCGATGAAAAACTTTTCCCAGGCCAGACAATCAAAGCCGGACAACAACTGCCTGGCTTCGCGTGGTTGAAGGATGACGGCACCACCGCCTGCGGCAACTGGCTCTATTCAGGTTCCTGGACTGAAGCCGGGGCGCAAATGCAACGACGTGGCACGGACGATCCTTCGGGCTTGGGAATCTATCAAAACTGGGCGTGGTCCTGGCCGGCCAATCGCCGTGTGATGTACAACCGCGCCTCCTGCGATCCATCGGGCAAGCCTTGGGATATGGAACGCCGGCAAGTCTGGTGGAACGAAGCCCAACAGAAATGGGTCGGTAACGATGTCCCCGATTTCAAAGCCGATTCGAAGCCGTCGGATCACATGGGCCCCTTCATCATGAATCCCGAAGGCGTCGGCCGCATCTTCGCACCCCTGGCCGCGTTTGCCGATGGACCTTTCCCGGAGCATTACGAACCGGTCGAGAGTCCGATCGCGAATCCACTGCATCCGAATCAGTCCAACAATCCCGTCGCGAAGAAATTCAAATCCGACTTGGATAAGCTCGGAACACCTGCCGAGGGATTCAACGTGGTCTGCACAACCTATCGATTGACTGAGCACTATCACTATTGGACAAAGAACAATCCGATGAATGTGCAGCTCGTGCCGGAACCTTTCGTCGAAGTGCCTGCGAAGCTTGCTGACAAGATGGGAATTACCGGCGGCGAGAAAGTAAAAGTCACCAGCGCCCGCGGCCAGTACGTCGCTAAAGCGATGGTTACCAAACGCATCAAGCCGATGATGATCGACGGCAAAGAAACGTTTCAAATAGGCATTCCAATTCATTGGGGTTATCGCGGCATTGCAGAAGACGCCGGCAAGACTTCGTTAATGATGGCCAATCAATTGTCGCCCGCGGCGATCGATCCGAATGCTTACACGCCGGAGTTCAAAGGTTTTCTGGTCAAGATCGAGAAGGCCTAGAGAGAATGTGTTCAGTGCCGGAGGCACGAAATGTTCATAGAAACATCGGGACCGCTTAATTTTCTTCAGCCCATTTATGGGCTGGAGACCGCAGCGCATTACACTCCTACGGAGCTGAAGGTCAGTTCTGTCATCGTTGGCTATAAACATTTCGCCGCTACGCGGCTTCAATACGGCCGAGGTGCAATTGCATTCGGAGATTGTTATGGCTAATCCAGAGACATTTCAGATTCAGGAAATCTCGGCCCATCCCGGAACGGTGCCGGGGAAGGGAACACAGCGCGCCGAAGAAGTCTGCAAGTATATCGACGTGTCAACCTGCATCGGTTGCAAAGCCTGCGAAGTTGCCTGTGTCGAATGGAACGATCACCCGTTTCGCGAGACCACTTTCGACGACACGTATCAGACGATGCCGACGACCGAGTGGAACTACTACAACTTGATCAAGTTTGCGGAGGATGAGCACGATGGCAATTTGATGTGGCTGATGCGCAAGGACCAGTGCATGCACTGCGAAGATCCCGGTTGCTTGCGAGCGTGTCCCGCGGACGGCGCGATCATCAAATACGAAAACGGCATCGTCGATTTTCAGCAGGACAATTGCATCGGCTGCGGTTACTGCATCTCCGGTTGTCCTTTCGACATTCCGAAATTCCATCCCAAGACAAAAAAAGTTTACAAGTGCACGCTGTGTTCAGATCGAGTAGGCCAGGGACTCGAGCCCGCGTGCATCAAGGCCTGCCCGACCGGATGCCTACACTTCGGCACCAAATCAGACATGGTGCAGATAGCCGGCTTGCGCGCGAAACAACTGCGCGAAGAATCCGGCTTCGCTGACGCAGGCGTTTACGATCCATCGTCGATCAAAGGCACGCACGTCATCTACGTGCTGCATGACATCAAGCGTCCGGAACGATATGGCCTGCCAGCGAATCCGATCATTCCTCCGAGTTATACGATCTGGAAATGGCTGGCAAAGCCGACGAGCCTGGTGGTGGCCGGCCTTGGGCTGCTCGCAGTCTTCTTTCACCGAGTTTCAGTGGGGCCAAAACTTCCGCAGCCGGAAGAGCCTCCGTTGGCTGAGAGTCAACCGGATACGATTGAAGCAAGACGAAAGGAAGAACCCTGACTCGTTTAGATGGCGGACTTGTCCTCCATTCCATTGCTAAATCTACGGGCAGCGGACAAGTCCGCTGTCTAAACAGGGATTAAGAATTCGGCGAAAGGAAGAACATGAGCACTGCGATTGACAAATTCGATGAAGGGATGCGGCGCCGGGCGGATCGCGTGGGCACGACAACGGTTCATCGTGGCGAGCTGCTACGCCATCCGGTTTACACGCGCCTGTTGCACTGGCTGGTAGCGATCGCTTTTGTCCTTTCCCTGTTGTCGGGCTTTGCGCTCTACTCGCCATGGCTCTTTCGTTTTCTGACTCCGATCTTCGGCGGTGGACCGATGGCTCGCTTCCTGCACCCGTGGTTCGGTCTGTTCTTCGATATTTTTTTCCTCTTTCAGTTTCTCAATTGGTTTGCGTCTATGGCCTGGACTGACGTCGACAGGCGTTGGCTGAACCGCATCAAGCAATACCTGACAAACGAGGACAAAGTTGAGTCGGCCGAGGTCGGTTTTTTCAACGGCGGCCAGAAACTTTATTTCTGGTCCATTGTGCTGAGTGGCGTTCTCTTTCTCGTTACTGGATTGCTGTTGTGGTTCGACCACGTTGTGCCACGCTGGATCGTCGCAGTCAGTTATGTCGTCCATGATCTCGCAGCATTGCTGATGCTCGCGGGATTCATAATTCACATTTATGAAGGCACGGCGGCGATGCCGGGAACTTTTCGCGCGATGACCAACGGTACGGTGACACGAAAGTGGGCGTGGACCCATCATCCCGCGTGGTATCGCGATGTTACTGGACGCGATCCGCGCGAGGATTACGAGCGTGAGAAGCGGGGACAGGCTGAACGTCAAAGGGTGATCGAGGAACGCGAAAGAGAAGGAGAGTTTTGAACCTGCGAAGCAGGTGAAAGCGTAGAGCCCTGGGGGCGTGAGCCCCACGAAGATGTTGCGAAGATCATTGAGTCCGCGAAGCGGACGACAGAACTCGCGAATTCAAAAACGCGAGCGCTAGCCGAGAGATAGTCGCCTTAAATACGCCACATATTGGTCTTCGCCTGTTCTCGGCCTTCTTTAGCGGTCGCCCGTTTCACGGGCTTCGATGCTTATTGGTCCTTTCCCTGGGGCTCACGCCCAGGCTTTATGCTATCGCCTGCCTCCGCAGGCTAAAGCAGCACTAGCTGTTCCAGGAAGGAGTCGAAATCATGCGTTCAAATCTGCGTTTCGTTTTCATGTTTCTTATTTTGCAAATCGCATTTTCAATCACCTGCGCCCAGGACAACGCCTCGAGTTCCACCGATCCGCTTGTGCGCGTGCTGGTGACGAAAGGTGTGCTGACGACTGAAGAGGCGCGGGCGATCACGGTGAACGCGTCACCTGCCGAACAGCGTGATCGTTTGGCCACGCTGTTGCGCGACAAGGGTGTCATCTCCGCCGGCGAATTTGAAGCTGTGCGCACCGTTGCGCCAACTGAAAACGTCGCGCTCAAAACGATGAATGCCGATTACAGATCGAGCGCGCCGGAGAAACCAGCAGTGGCGCCGCAACCCAGCCCGCCCACCGTGATCGCGGCAGTCGCGCCCGTCCGACTGCTTGGCATCGACACACCGAAACGCGATGGATTAATCCCAGATATCAAACTCGGCACCGGCGCGCGCCTTAAGCTTTACGGTATTTTCAAGACGAGCCTCATTCACGATTCTTCATCGCCACAAGGAAACGATTTTCCGCTTCCTTTGCTGGCCGCCGATACTGGGCCAAACAACTCGCCCGAGTTTCATTTACGCGCGCGCGGACTACGCCTGGGGGCAAACTTCGAATGGCTTGATCCGGCGCCCAAGATTACGCTCACCGGCAAGATCGAGTTTGACTTCGAAGGTGACTTTACCCGCGTGAACAACCGCAATATCTCTTCGATTCGTTCCAGCCAACCTTCGATTCGTTTGGCGTGGGTAAGAATCGATCGCCGTTTCAATGACAAGATGAGCGCCTTCGCACTCTTCGGCCAGGACTGGGCGCCGTTTGTTTCGTCCACGATGCCGAACATGATCGAGAATACAAACTTCGGCGGCTTGGGATATGGCGCTGCTTACACTCGCATACCGCAAGCGCGGTTTGGTTTTAATCACAAGTTCGGGGGCTCGCGCGATTTTCGATTTGGGCCAGAGTTTGCGATTGTGCTTCCGGCTTTCGGAGACTTGCCAACTGATGTCGCGAACCAACTGGCGTTCGGTGAACGACAAGGATCAGATTCACAGCAGCCCGGGATGCAGGGCCGAGCGGTACTGCAATGGCAGCTTGATACCGCCGCCAACGTATCACCCGCGCAATTCATTGTAAGTTTCGAACACGCGCGCCGAAGAGCGATTGTGACTGCGGCAAATGTGCCGGCTGCGTTCAGGACCGCATTCCCCAGTGGAGCGGAGGTCGGTAGTAGCAGCAACGGCCTTTCAGTAGAAATGCAATTGCCGACGCATTTCGTCACCGTGGTCGGCAAGTACTACGACGGCTCTGATCTGCGATTCTTTTTTGCTGGGCAACTGCTCTCGAACTTCAATGATACCGCTGGTCTAACGGGCACCGCTACGGCTACGTCGATTGACGGCGCCTCGACCGTGGTCTTTGGTCTTCTCAATGGAGCGCAAGTCGTCGCGCCGCAGAGACCCGTGCGCGGGCAAGGCGGATTCATTCAGTTTGGCTTTCCGCTCTCGCGCATTTTCAACGCCGATCCCAAGGGACGCAATGCCGGTTGGACCGCTTATATTTATTATGGAGACGATCAGGCAACCGCACGGGATGCCCGACGGTTCGGCGCCCGCGGCGCGCGCAGCGATTTATTCTCGGGCAATATTCAATACAAATGGAATCAATGGGTGACCTTTGCCTACGAACAAGGATATTATCGCACGCGTGCAGATAATCGCGCCGGGATATTGCCATTGTTTCGCGGAATTCCGAGCTTCACGACGCACAATATCCGATCGGAGTTCGCGGCAATCTTTACATTTTAGGTCCGTATCAGAACCGCGAGCGGTAGCGAGCGGATCATAGAGTCATGATCCTAATTTGAATGTAGGGCTGATCGTAAGTTGAGTATAACCTTCGGTCGCTACTGCTCGCGGTTCTGACACCAGATTACCTGATGAAACGTCAACCCCAGATCGTGGCCGTGAGTGGCTTTTCATCGAACGTCGGCAAGACAACACTGGTGTGCGAACTGCTTCAGCAACTGCCCGGGTGGGAAGCAATCAAGCTTACGCGCGGTCATTATCGCTCTTGCGGCCGAGACCCGGCGGGCTGCTGCGTCAGCGATCTACTTCGCGACGAGCCGGTGGTTCGTTCAGGCCGCGAAGCCAATTACGAGCCGGGCAAAGATACCGGCCGGTTCTGGGATTCGGGCGCGTCGAACGTGCACTGGGTCATAGTTAAAGATGGTCAGGTTGAGCAGGGAATTAATGAAGCACTGGCACGCGTCGAAGCTG
>QHXE01001129.1 GCA_003222835.1 Acidobacteriota bacterium
GACGTAGCAGCGGGGTTGGAATTCCCGGCTTCCTTCCCGGTAAAATCATCCAACGGATCGCGCAAGTCCGCCGATATTATCCGATCGTGTTCGACAATAATTGTGCCTTCTGAGCCCGTCAGCTCAAGACGACGCGGGTAACCAGGATAGACAGAAGTCGTAGCTTCCAGAGTGCCGATGGCTCCATTGCTGAACTCGAGCGTGGCTACTAGTGTATCTTCCATTTCAATTTTGTGAAGCGCGGTGATTGCTTTCGACTGCACTCGCGTGACATCTCCCATCAGCCACAGCATTAAGTCAACTGTGTGCACGCCCTGATTGATCAGCGCGCCGCCGCCGTCTAAAGCGCGCGTCCCGCGCCAGCGCGACTCACTGTAGTAATCCGGAGGGCGGTACCACTTTACACGTGCGGAAACGAGTATCGGCTTTCCTAACCGGCCTGCGTCAATCAACTCTTTAAGCCTGACCAGATCAGGCGCCACGCGATCCTGGCCGTCGTGATCTCAATCGGCTTTTCGACGAGCACGTTAAGACCATGACGAGCTGCGGCAATGCCTTGTTCCGCATGCAAGCCCGAGGGACTGCCGATAGCAACCATACTCATCGGTCTATGCTCGAGGAACCTCTCGAAGTCTTCATAGACTGCGCCGCCATACAGTTGGCCCAGCCGCGCTGACTTGTGCTGATTGCGGCCCTGGATTGCGGCGATCTCAACACCTTCGATTTCGCGAGCAGCGCGGGCGTGCGTCTCACTGATATTTCCGCCGCCTACTATGCCGATATGAATCACGCCGTGTATCGCCGAATTGAGAATGTCTGATCGCAATCAACGTGAAAGCACGAA
>QHXE01000632.1 GCA_003222835.1 Acidobacteriota bacterium
CTTTCACGCTTTATGTCAAAGTCTCACTGTATGCGGCGTTTGGATTATCCGTGCCGTTTCTGCTTTGGCAGATTTGGGCCTTCGTCTCTCCCGGGCTTTATCCGCACGAGCGGAAATACGTGACGCCGTTCATAGCGCTTTCCAGCATCTTCTTCGTGCTTGGGGCAGCGTGTGCTTACTACCTTATCTTTCCGCCCGCGGCTAAATACCTGCTCGGATTGGGCCAGGATTTTCGCCTGCTGCTGAAGGCCGATGATTATTTCGATTTCATCATTCTGCTGATGCTCGGCATGGGACTCGTGTTCCAAATGCCCGCGATCACTTACGTGCTGGCACGCATTGGCCTGGTTACGGCAGGATGGATGTTGCGAGTCTGGCGGGTCGCGGTAATCGTCATTCTAATCGTCGCCGCGGTTTTATCGCCGACCAACGACGTGCCTAACATGCTGCTATTTGCCGCTCCGATGTTTGCCCTCTATGCCATCTCGATCGTGGTGGCGTGGATTTGCGGCCGCGCGCGGCAAACTGCTTGAGAAGGGGAATTGCAAATTGAAAAATGCAAAATGCAAAATGTAAATTGAGGGAGAGCCATGGTTCGTGATGAGAATAATCGAGCAATTTGCAATTTTCATTTTGCAATTTGCAATTTTCAATGTATTTGGTTCGATAAAATCGTGGTTCGAAAGGCAACTTCCGACACTTTTCACGGCATCTTGACTCTGGTTCTGGCCACACCTAGAATTCGTTATTCGATTGGTGACAGTTTGTCCACGCACCGGCGCGCAATCTTTTAAATTTTTCCCGATGCTTTCTGAGGAGTAATTCGCTATGTCAAACCGCAGATCGGGCCGCTTGGCCATCGCTCTCTTAACCCTCATTTTCGCCGTTCCTTCAGGCCTCGCGCAAAAAAAGAACAACGAAAAGACTCAGGATCCATCGGAGAAGACGCGCACCGTCAAGCCCGAGCTGAATAAGGCTTACAAGGATTGGCTGGAAAAGGACGTCGCTTACATCATCACCGATGAGGAGCGGAAGGCCTTCAAGAAGCTCCAGACCGACGATGAGCGCGAGCGCTTTATCGAGGAGTTTTGGCGCCGCCGCGATCCCGATCCCGACACCGACGAAAACGAGTATCGCGAGGAATATTACGAGCGCATCGCCTACGCCAACGAGCATTTCGCTTCCGGCATTCCCGGATGGAAGACCGATCGCGGCCGCATCTATATCATGTGGGGCAAACCCGACGAGACGGAATCTCATCCTTCGGGCGGCGCTTACAATCGCGAATCGTATGAAGGCGGCGGCTCAACCTCGACTTATCCTTTCGAGCGCTGGTTTTATCGCTACCTCGCCGGTGTTGGTTCCGGCATAGAAATCGAATTCGTCGATCCTACGGGTAGCGGTGAGTATCGCATCGCCCGTAACCCTGACGAGAAGGACGCTCTGCTGCACGTTCCCGGCGCAGGTCTCACGCTCGCGGAAGAAATGGGACTATCCAATAAGGGCGATCGCATCTCGAATCTTGGAGGCATCGGCAGTCCCAACTACCAGCGTGAACAGGATAGTCCTTTTTCGCGTCTGCAAATTCTTGCGGATCTACAACGGCCGCCGCAGATCAAATTCAACGATCTGGCTTCGGCGGTAAATACTCCGGTCATCGAAGACAATCCACTTAACTTTGATGTCCGCGTCGACTTCTTCCGCCAGTCTGACGAGCGCGTGATTACCGCGTTCACGGTTCAAACCGATAACCAGAACCTGGTCTTCAAAGACAGCGGCGGTCTGCAAGAAGCAACCCTCAATATTTTCGGAAAGATTACTCATGTTTCGGGCCGCCGTGCAGGCGTCTTTGAGGATCCAGTCACCACGCGAGCGACGCCGGAAGAGTTGACAGAAGCGAAAGAGCGCAAGTCGGCTTACCAAAAAGCGGTTGCGCTTGCGCCTGGCACTTATAAGCTCGATGTGATCGTTCGGGATGTCAATTCAGGCGCGACCGGCGTGCGGCATGTTAACGTTCCCGTTCCTAGATACGATCCGAACAAGCTCTCTACGTCAACCTTAGTGTTGGCTGCCAAACTCGAAGGGCTCGGCGATCAGCCAGCCGTGGGCATGTTCGCAATCGGCAACGTCAAAGTCATTCCTAATGTGTCCGGCACTTATCACAAAGGGACACCGGTTGGCATTTACATGCAGATTTACAACGCCGGCATCGATCAGACGACGCTGCGGCCTTCGATCGACGTCGAATATGCGTTGATGAAAGACGGCAAAGAGATTTTCAAGGCGCCGGAGGATTGGCGAGGGAACAGCGACGCGGGACAACGCCTGACGCTGGCACGCCTGCTCGACTCGCGCACCCTGAATCCTGGTGATTACTCAATCGAAGTCCGCGTGCGCGATCGCGTGAGCGGACAGTCGCTGGTGCAGACAGCGAAGTTTGCGATTTTGCCGTAAACGATTCTTCGCAGAACCGGCTCTCGATTTCCTGGATTCGAGGGCCGGTTTTGTTTTACAGGTTGTTGATTCTCCCCTTTCGTCAATCACTGCGTCCCCGCCTTTCTGAAGGAGTCGTATCGTCATGTTCATTCATATACTTCGGGTCTCGATCCTACTAACAGTTGCGCTCGTAGTTCCTACCGCCCTGGCGCAAACTGCTGCGCCAGACGTGCAAAACAAACCACGCAAGACCAAGTCAGAGCCGGACAACTCTTTCAAAAGATGGTTCGTTGACGTTGAGCCGATTATTACTTCCGAAGAGCTGAAGGCGTGGAATAAGCTGCAGACAAACGAGGAACGCGAGCAGTTCATCAGCGAATTCTGGCATCGCCGCGACACCGACACGGACACCGATGAAAATGAATACCGCGAGGCGTATTATGAACGCGTCGCGTACGCCAATGAGCATTTCAGCTCAGGAATCCCCGGCGTGAAAAGCGATCGCGGACGAATCTTCCTCAAATACGGCAAGCCTGACGAAATCGAATCACATCCCGCCGGTGGCTCGTATGAACGGCAGCCATCGGAAGGCGGTGGTTCGACTTCGACTTATCCTTTCGAGCGTTGGTGGTACCGCAATCTTCCGGGTCGTTCAGACGTCGACGTCGAGTTCGTCGATCCAACCAGCACCGGCGAATATCGCCTCGCGCGCAACCCGTTTGAGAAGGAAGCTCTGCTGAATGTTCCGGGCGCGGGAGCCAGCATGGATGGAGTCAGTCAGGCCGATCGAGTGGCGGCTTCAAATGGCTTAGGTAATCCGTTTTCGTTTCGCGCCAAGGACTCCGAGTTCGAGTGGATGGACAGGCTGAGGCTGCGGGATGAAGCTCCGCCGGTAAATTTCGATCGACTGGTCGGCACGGGCACAAGCTCCCCGGTGATCGATAATGATTTAATAAATTCAGCCGTTCAAATTAGTTATTTCAAACAATCCGACGACCGCGTCATCGTGGCTTTCACCATCCAAACAGATAATCGCGATCTGGTCTTTCGCAATGCCGGCGGAATTCAGTCGGCGCGGCTGAACATTTCCGGCCGTATCACCACCGTCGCCAATCGGCGTATAGGCTATTTTGAAGACGTAGTGACTACCACAGCAACCGCCGATGAATTGGCTGAAGCGAAAGAGCGCAAGTCGGCTTATCAGAAAGCAGTCCCGCTGCCTCCTGGTCGCTACCGCATCGATGTTCTCGTGCGCGATATCGAATCGGGAGCCGCGTCAATTCATCATGTGGGATTTGCCGTGCCTAAGTTTGGCACTGACCTGGCTTCGTCCTCTCTCATTCTGGCGTCCTTAATAGAGCAGGTTTCTGATGTTCCGTCATCGCGTCAGTTCCTGATCGGCGATAAGAAAGTGATTCCCAATCTGTCAGGGACCTTTCACCGCGGGGTGCCGGTCGGCATCTACATGCAGATTTACAACGCCGGCATCGATCAGACGACGCTGCGGCCTTCGATCGACGTTGAATATGCGTTGAGTAAAGACGGCAAAGAAATTTTCAAGGCGCCGGAAGATTGGCGAGGGAACAGCGACTCGGGACAACGCCTGACGCTGGCGCGCTTGCTCGACTCGCGTGGCATGAATCATGGCGATTACTCAATCGAAGTCCGCGTCCGCGATCGCGTGAGCGGACAGGAGCTGGTGCAGACGGCGACACCCAAAGAAAGAATTTGACGCGGTCGGCTTTGGCCTTAACGCCGTCGATCATCTGATCGTCGTGCCTGAATATCCGGCGTTCGATACCAAAACAAGATTTATCGAATACGAAAAATCCGCGGGAGGCCAGACCGCCTCAGCGATGACGGCGTTGCAGCGTCTCGGTTTGAAAACTGCCTACGCCGGACGGTTTGGTTCGGATGAGGACGGCCGGTTCGGATTGCGGGCAATTCAATACGAAGGCGTGAATCTTGATTTCGTCGAAACGATCGACGGCGCCGACAATCAAGTAGCTTTCATTATCATCGATACTCGTTCAGGCGAGCGCACAATTATCTGGGATCGCGACGAGCGGCTTTCTTATCGACCCGACGAGGCTCCGGTTGCACTTGCGTCACGCGGACGAATCCTGCACATAGACGCGCACGATCCGCCGGCGTGCGCGGCGATGGCGCGGGCCGCGCACGAGAGCGGCGCTATTGTCACCGCGGACATCGATAATATCTACGAAGGTTTGCCTGAACTGCTGCCACTTATCGATGTGCTGATTACTTCCAGCGCATTTCCGCACCGCATGACCGGTATCAGCGATGCTCGAGCGTCGCTGGTGGAAATGAAAGCCCGTTATAGTTCGGAGATTGTGGGCGTTACGTTGGGAGCGCGCGGCGGGCTTATCTATTGCGAAGGAGTATTCATCGAATCACCTGCATTCGCGGTTCCCGGCGGTTGTCGAGATACCACCGGCGCGGGAGACGCCTTTCACGCCGGATTCATTTATGGAATGCTGCGGGGCGAAGATTTGGAGACGTGCATGAAGCTCGGCAACGCCGTCGCCGCCCTGAAATGTCGCGGACTCGGGGCTCGCACAGCTCTACCAACGGCAAGTGAACTCAAAGACTTCTTGGGATCACAAGTCTGAGAATCAATTCGCCAGGCCTAGTCGCTTCAAGAACTGCTTGAAACGCGCGTCGTTGCGCGGAGAATCATATAGCGGATCGACATTGAGGTGCGAAGTCCAAAACGTGTGTGGTTTTTCTACCGCGCCCGCTGACGTGCAGTCGCGTTGCGGTGCCTTGTCGATCAACGTTTGCGCTTCAGGGGAAGCATGGACGTGGTCGCGTCAACGGCTGCAAGACCCAGAGCCTATTGCCGCTTGAGATACTAAACATTGACTCAGGTGAGATTAGTGCTACTGTCTCTTCTCCAAGCGGCGCCGCGCATCACTAAGCTTAACGATCGAGTCTTGGCGCGCGCTCGGGAAATCAATCGCGTTTGATTCGTGCCTGGCACCCTTCCTGCTTAATTGGGTGAATCGCCTTAATTCAGCGAATTCCCGGGGCGACCAGACGCCGAACACTGAATTGTGGAAGTTGGGGCTGCGGGACTCAATCGACAACGCGCACAGGCATGATCGCCCAACTCTTAACAACTAAGATACGTAGCCGAAGACGAGCTGCGCGGTTGCACTTGCAGTTCAGCCTCTCTTTGGTATTGGCTGGCGCCACCGCGCCGTCGATGATCTTGGGTGCTTCACAAGGTGATGCCTTGCAGTTTTCGACAACTTTGCAAGCGAAGACAGATGATCAAGAAGTGGCCGTTACGGCGAGCTTCGTCGGTAAAGAATCTGTGCGGCCGGACGAGCAGATCGAGTTCTTGTTAAGTCACCGCTTGAAAGAATCCGATGGCCGGATCGCAGTGCTGATCGGCACGACCGATGTTTCGAGTTTGTTTACTCAAGAGCAATTGCGGTTGCGGTACAACTCGAAGCTGTGGCCATTGCCTGTGGGCGAGTCGACGGTGACGGCTTATCTCGTCTCGAAGACTTACGAGTGGAAAGAAGTGGCGCGCTTTACGCTGCGGGTCGTGAAGGAAAGATCTTCTTTGTCTCAAACGGAATCGGGAACCTCGTTGTCGGAGGAAACTGAACTAACGGCAAAGTTTCTTAAAGCAAAATATTCAGGAGCTGCTGCGCCTACGTCCGACGATAAGCAGACGGCTGCCGCTGGAGGTGCTGACGGCCAGCAACCAACATCTACTCCGCAGGCGTCGGCGGCGAAGGTGAAAAAGATAAAGTTTACGCCTTCATTGACGTTGGCGATGCCCTCGCAGCCGGCGCAATCAACGTTTCCAGGGCCGCAGCCGGAGCGAGCGACGTTCATTGAATTGAATCTTCAAGCATCGCTGAAGAACGAAGCGACGTACGGGATTTTCAGTTCGCAATCATCGTTTGATTTTGCGGGGTCCAGTTTTGAAAAGGAAGCGCTGCGGTTTGGGACCTTGGGCAAGGATGCGCCGAAAGTGGATCTGTCGAGCTATCTGATTCACTTGCAAACGGGGAAGGTGAAATACGACGTGGGCCATTTCACCTACGGGACGCAGCGGCAGTTGATTAGTGGTTTTTCCAGCCGCGGGATTCAGATCACGGTGCCATTTCTGAAGCGCTTTGATTTCACAGCCGCGGCGATGAACGGGACGCAATTGGTGGGCTATGAGAATTTTTTCGGACTCAGTAAGCGCAAGCATCAGATGTTGAGCGGCATGCTGGGCATCGAAGTGTTGCCGAAGCGGCCCGGCGGATTGCGGGTGGAAGTGGGCGTGTTGAGCGCTTACTTTCAACCAATCAGCGGGGTGAATCGCGGCGTGGTGACTGACTTACAACGCAGCCGCGGCATTGCTTTGCGTTTGATTGCCAGCGACAAAGCCGGCCGGTTTCATTTCGAAGGCGGATTCACGCGCAGCTTCTTTGCCAGCCCCAGCGATCAGTCATTGAATCAGGGCGCGAATGTCGTAGCCCTGCCAAACCTCACGCGCAACGCGCATTATTTGGAAACGAGTTATGAGATTCTGAAGAACCACTCTTTGACTAAAACGAAGAAAGCGAATCTGAGCGTGGCCTTTAGAGAAGAGAACATCGCGCCTTTGTTTCGCAGTCTGGGCGCTTCAACGCAGGCGGACAAGATTCAATATGAATTTTCGGTCAACGGTTCGATCAATGAAATCACGACGCAGTTCGCGCACGCGAACTTTCACGACAACCTGCGAAACATTCCCTCGATCCTGCGCTCTTTGACGGGGAATACGCATCTGGGTTTGGCGGCGCCGGCGAGCGCTTTGCTCAATCGGACGAAAAATTCGGTGTGGCTGCCGCGTCTGGGCTACAGCTTCGATCGCGTGCATCAGTTTGGCGCGGCAATTCCGGTCAACGGCGGCTTTGAACTTGATCCCAGCACGGTGCCGAATCTCGTAGGCACGAATCAAACATTCACCGCCGACTGGCAAGTAAAGAAATTCACCTGGGGCTACAACGTCAATCGTTCGTTCCAGGATAATCGACAGAAAGGGCGCGAGCATGCTGATCAGGGCGTGCTGGTCCATACCGGAAGAATCGGCATCGCCGCGACGACGAAACTTAATTTCAATCTTGACCTGAGCCGCGAGAGTTCGGCCAACAAAGAGACGGGACGCGTCGATCGCACTTATCGTCTGGGGCCAGGCGTGACTTGGCAATTGACGAAGCACATGGGCTTGACGACGAACCTGGCGAACACGATTGCCGGCGATGCGGCGAAGACCAGCCACAGCCGCAACACGGAGTTCGATGCTTCGTGGACATATCGGTTCGAGCACGGGAAGGAAGGGTTGAAGAAATTCTCAGGCCAGTTCTTTATACGCTATGCGAATCACTATTCGCAGGCATTGGAGCGCCTGCTGGTGAGCGACACATTGCGCAAGAACCAGACGCTGACGGCGAATCTGGGAATTACGTTTTTCTAGTCTAGAGAATAAAGATTAAGGAAGTTGTGAAATCCATTTTCCATTTGCGAATTCAACTGTTGCACTTGTAAGTTGAATTCACCATTCCATTTGTTCCGGTGAAAACGGAGTTCAGAGTTCAACCTTCAGGTTGCCCCAGCCGACGCACGCAAGCTAAAGCTTGAACTCTGAACTCCGAAATCCGAGTCGCCAAATGGCAAATGAAAAATGTCAAATGACAAATGGAAAATCCGTAAAATGATCATACGAAGACTGTTATTCTTACTCATCCTGCTTTCCTATCCTGCTGGCCATACTCTTGCCCAGACCATCTCAGTCTCACCGAGCGACGTCAATGCCTACTCGCAAGGGGCAACTTCGGTGCTGCTGACGTTCGGCGGCTTGGTCAATAAACGGGTGGCCGAAGCCACCTGGTGCGGCACTTTGATACCGGCGACTCCCGACCTCGGATTGAAATGCGATCCATCAACTATCTTCGGTCGTCTCCCCGCGCGTTACGATCAATCAACCTTCAGTGGCAATCGAGCTTTCACCGACAACTTTCTTTTACGTGCGCCGCTTTACGAGCACCGTGAGTGCGCGAGACGAATACGTCCCGGTGACGATTCGCTTGAGCGGCAACGGCGCGCGCGTGCCCCTGTCTTTGACGGAAGTGAAACTGACCTGGGGCGTCGGCAAGCCCATCCTCTTCGTGAAGACCGACGAGAAGCTGCCGCGCTTTCAAGCCGAGATTACTTACACCGGCACGGGCCGTCTGAAAGGCCGCTGGGAGTTAGTTAAGCCCGGCGAAGCTCCACCTGAACCGCGTGACTTATTGACTGAAGCCGCGCTGCCGATCGAAGAGCGTGGCACGCAGAAACGCTACACCGAAATCAGCCGCTTCAACATCTATCTGCCGCCCACCGGTAAAATCATTCTGCCCGGACCGGAAGTGTGGCGCGTCGATGAAAGTTTGAATGGATTGTATCTTGTCCTCCTGCGCATCGAAGCTTCAGACGACAAGGAAGGGGACACGAATCTCGCCACGGTCGGCGCCGGCGCAGGCGTAGTTCACGGCGGCGCGGTCGCCGGCTTCTCTCTGCCCGTGCTGAAATACTATGTGAGCAACGGCACGTATCGACCAGGCGCCTCATCTGCCTCGCCCAATTCCAGAGCCGCGTCAACTTCACTCACTCAACTCTCACCCGATGAACGGGCCATCCTGCCCGCCGATGAGCCCGTAAACTTCACCTGGAGCTTAATCGACAACGCCACGACTTACCGCCTCGAAGTAGAAGACCTTCAAGGCCATCCAATCATCTCCGCAATCCTGCCCAACCAGGCCAAGCCGACGACCAGCGACGCTACGTTGCCAACTAACACTTTGAACTACCGCGCCCCTTCATGGCTCAAAGACAAGCTAGGCAACACCGTCGCCCGCTGGCGCGTCATCGCCTTCGACCAGCAAAATAATCCACTCTCCCAATCCGACTGGCGTACGTTGCGACTTGCGAAAGCCGCCACTCAGAAATGAACAAGCTGGGCGTCTAAACTCGCTGCTTACGATTTGTTCGGGCTCGTGCTACCTTCTGCACGTCGCTAGTGAAGAGCGATGGCTCTTGCAGGAATTTGATAAAATCAGTCGTCACTGAGCAGTAACGATCGACTCTCATCCATTGGGGAGTATTGGTAAACCCGCCAGGCCCTGATCTTACGGGGCACCATGACTTCTCGCAGCCGAACTGGACCGTGAGTCGCAACCGCGTGCGGATGGTCGGCTCAGATGTTTCGCTCTCAATGACAAGAGCAGCCACCCGCTGCCCAACGGTTCAGACTCAACCGATGGGTCACGCCGGCTCAGCTACTACTTCTGTTGAATAATCTCGACCATAGGCTCGCGCGAAATAGACAGAGATCAAAAACGCTGCGAATTGAATCGCCGCCGCAATCCAGAACGTTCTGAAGATTGAAGAGTCGCTCATGTTCTGCGGGCGGCCATCGAAGCCAATGTGCGCCACCGAGCTGTAGATCAGGAACGCGGCGAGCGAGGGACCTACGGCACGCGCGAGACTGGCGACCGATTGCATCGCGCCCAGCACGCCGCCTTGTTCGCCAGCGCCGGCGCTCTTCGAAGCCAGGCTGCTGAGCGATGGCCCAGAGAGCGCCTGTCCGATCGCAGTCACAGCGCCGGTCGACAAGATTCCGATCAATCCGATCGCCGGACCAATAAAAGGAACCACAAACAGGCTGGCCGAAAATAACAGCCCGCCAGTAACGGCCAATGCCGGTTCGCCAAAACGCTTCACCAGTTTTCCAATCAATCCGCCCTGGATGATGGCGGAGATTACGCCGACGTACGCGAATACCCAGCCGTTATGAAACGCGTCATAGCCCAGGCGAAACATCATGAAAAGCGAAAATACTGCCGTCATAATCGAAAAGGCGACGATTGAAAGAAAGTAGATCGTCATCACAAAACCAAGCCGAGGGTTTTTCAGCGAAACAATCAACTGACCCCATCCGCGGCCACTGGCAGCGGAAGTGCGCGCCGGATGATCGGGCGTGACCGTTTCCGGCAAGGTAAAATAAAGCAAAATAGCATTCGCGAACGCGAGCGTGCCGGCGAACAGAAACGGGACATTGATGCCCCAGCGGCTGAGCACGCCGCCGATCGCCGGGCCAAAAACGAAACCCAATCCGAAAGCCGCGCCAATCAATCCCATTCCCTTCGCGCGGTCTTCTTTCGTCGTTACGTCGGCAATGTAGGCTTGAGCCGTTGAGATGTTGCCGCCCGAAATTCCATCGATAATCCTGCCGAGAAAGAGCATCCAGAGGGTCGTCGCAAATCCGAGAATCAGAAAACCGAGACTGGTGCCCAGCAGACTGATCAGTAAGATCGGTCGACGGCCATACTTGTCCGACAATCTGCCGAGCACGGGAGCGAAGATGAGCTGCATAAAAGAATACGAAGCGAACAGCAGGCCGACCTCGCGCGGAGTGGCGCCGAACTTGGTGCCTTCGGCATAGAAAGGCAGAACCGGAATCACGATCCCAAAGCCTACGAGATCGATGAAGATTGTGATGAAAATAACCAGGAGGGGCGAGCGCTTCATTGAATACTAAAGTTTAGATTAGTTACCTTCCGGTTCTGAGTTGATTGGAACGTCAGCAACTATAAATCGCTTTAGTGTCAGTCGGCTAGTCAGTGTCTAACACCCTGGGATCGGAGATTCCCGACGATCTTACTACCCTGTAAGGGTTTGATAATTCGTTTAGGTGCATCGGTCATTATTAAACGCTTTCATCGTAAGAATCGCTTTTCTTCAATTCCCAGGGTGTTACCCTGGGCTGAGTTATGAAAACGCCCACGGCGTGAAGGAGGTCGGGCCTTCACAAAATCTAGGTAGCAAATCGAATCAAAGGCTCAAGACTAACCCGTCACTACCGCTCGGGGTTCTGACACCGCCGTAATTCGTAGTAATATCTGCGCACATTTTCAGATGTTTGTTCGCTAACCGGTATGATCAATATGCGTCGTAGTCTTTACTTAATCGTCGTCCAACTTTTTCTCTCAGTGCTCGTGACGAGTTCGGCAACACTGGCGCAAACCGGGAATCCCAACTCATCAGGTATTTCGTTCACAGTTTCGATGTCCAAGCCCTGGACACATCTTCTGGAAGTTGAGATGAGTATTAAAGTCGTGGCCGGTTTGAATGCGCTGAACGAAACTGATCTGGTAATGCCGGTTTGGACGCCGGGTTCGTATTTAATCCGCGAATTCGAACGCCACGTGCAGGATTTTGCCGCGGACGCAAATGGGCGCGCGCTGGATTGGACTAAAACGAACAAGAACATCTGGCGGGTGAAAACCAACGGCGTGCGCGCCTGGCACGTTGTCTATCGCGTTTACGCCAACGAGCTTTCCGTGCGCACCAGTGAACTGAATTCGGATCACGCCTTCTGGAACAACGCAGCGCTCTTGATGTATCCGGAAGGACAAATCGGTGCGTCGTCGATTTTACGAATCGTACCGGCATCGGGTTGGAAGATCGCTACCGGACTGCCGCCCGTCGTTGGTGAGAAAAATACTTTTCGCGCCGAGAACTTTGACATTCTCTACGACTCGCCGGTTGAAGTCAGCAACTTCAAGGAATTCGACTTCCAGGTGCGCGGCGTACCGCATCGGATCGTGATCGATGGCGAAGGCAACTACGATCCCGTTCGTTTGCGCAACGAAGTTCAGAAAATCGTCGCCGCCGAAGTCTCGATGTTCGGAGAGATTCCCTATCACGACTACACCTTCATTTTGCACCTGCGTTCGAACACCGGCGGCGGGCTGGAACATTTGAATTCAACCGCGCTCGGATTTCGCCGGTTCGGATTTTCCAATGACGAGGGCTATCGCCGTTTTGATTCGCTCGTCGCCCACGAATTTTTTCATCTATGGAACGTAAAGCGCATTCGTCCGGACGCCCTCGGCCCATTCGATTACACGAAGGAAAACTACACGCGTTCGCTTTGGGTTGCCGAGGGAATTACAGAATATTATGCAAACGTCATCACTCGCCGCGCCGGCTTAACTTCCGACACGGCCTATCTCGAACACTTTGCTCAACAGATTCAGGACCTTCAAGAGATGCCGGGTCGCCACGAAATAAGTGCCGAAGAAGCCAGCTTTGACGCATGGATAAAGTTATATCGTCCCGATGAAAACTCGGTGAACTCGCAGATTTCATACTATGACAAGGGTGAGTTGCTCGGCATGCTGCTCGATCTTCAAATTAGGACTCGAACGAACAATGTAAAATCGTTAGACGATGTGATGCGTTATCTCTACACAGAGTTTTACCAGAAAGGACGCAACTACACGCCGGAGGACTTTCAAAGGGTGTGCGAATTAATCGCCGGAGCCAACCTCGAACAGTTTTTCTCGCGTTATGTGCGAGGACGGGATGAGCTTACGTTGATCTATAACCAGGTATTCATCGGCGCGGGATTACGTCTACAG
>QHXE01000633.1:0-1633 GCA_003222835.1 Acidobacteriota bacterium
AAGTACAAAGCACGTCTTACAATCATGTCACGCAATAACATCTGGGCTCATCTGGCAATCGCTTTGGTTTTGGTTCTGGTCGCCGCCTTCGCTGGTCAGATCGGAAGGTGGCGCCGGAATTGGACACCGGTGAAACAATCTTCATCGTCGCCGGAAACTTCGAGAGATTCTGACGAAAGCGAAGAAAGCAGCAGCGACGATCGGCGCGACGACCATAAGGCGGAAGTGCTGGTGCGTTTTCGCGCCGGCGTAACACAGGACGCGATTGAGAAAATTGCCCAAAGGCTGAATGACGAAATCGAAGATCGAATTGAGGCGATCGATGGGCTCGACGTGATCGAAGACGAGAATGGCAAGGACGCCGAGTCAGTCGTGGCGCAGTATCGAGCGCTGCCCGAAGTCGATTATGCCGAAGCGAACAGCGAAATCAAACTCGATCACGACGACAGTGGCCGCAAGCACGTCCATGCCGACGACGAATTGTTCTTTCGACAGTGGGGACTCTTCAACAGCGGCCAGAATGGTGGCCGTGCCGGCGCCGACATCAGTGCGATGCGCGCCTGGGCCGTGACTACGGGAAGCGACAAGACGGTGGTTGCAGTGCTCGACAGCGGCGTTGATTACACGCATCCCGACCTCGCGAACAATATCTGGACGCGTCCGCCTATCATCAAAGCCTACCAGGACGACGACCTGACTTCGGATGGCCCAATCGACGATGTGCACGGTTTTAATCTCGTGGAAGACAATGGCGACCCGATGGATGACAACGGGCATGGAACGCACTGCGCGGGCATCATCGGCGCGGAGGGTGGCAACGGCCTGGGCGTCGCGGGCGTGAACTGGAACGTAAAGATCATGCCGCTGAAATTCATGGACGAGAATGGCTCAGGCACCACCAAGGATGCGATCGAAGCAATCAACTACGTAATCGACCGCAAACGCGCGGGCGTGAATGTGCGCATAATTTCAGCGAGTTGGGGCTCCACCATAAAATCGCGCGCGCTCGAAGACGTAATTCGCAAAGCGGGCGAAGAGGGAATCCTGTTTGTCGCGGCCGCGGGTAACGCGAGTTCTGATAACGACCGTGCGCCGCATTATCCGGCCAGCTACGATCTCGGCAACGTCATCAGCGTGGCCGCCGTGAATCGTAACGATCAATTGGCTTCGTTTTCAAATTATGGGGCCAAGTCGGTTCAAGTCGCCGCACCGGGCGAAGAGATTCTCAGTACCTGGCTGGAACATGATTTCAGAGAGCTGAAAGGAACGTCCATGGCGACCCCTTTCGTCTCCGGCGTCGCGGCGCTAATTCTTTCTCAGAATCCGAATCTGCCGGTCAGCGACTTGCGCGCTAAGCTTTTGAACTCCGTTGACCCAATTCCTTCGTTGAAAGGAAAAGTGTCGAGCGGCGGCAGGATTAATGCGGCGAAGGCTGTTGGTGCCGATTAGATCGGAAGAGTTGAAGCAAGCGGGCGACCAATAACTTAATTCAGTCAGAGATCTTCAGGTTTCAGCCCCGCATGCTTTGCGATTCTGGCCAGCATTCTCGGCCCGATCTCTTCTGAATCACGGAACGCGAAGACTAAGTCAGACCAATCATCTCGAGCAAGGATTTTGTGTGAGCCGGTTTCTC
>QHXE01000633.1:1689-6096 GCA_003222835.1 Acidobacteriota bacterium
ATGCTCCAAGCGGTCGGCAAGAACACGCAGGGAGAGCGCTTTTGCCCGCGCAACTGCTTCCTCACGCGTCAACCCATACGCCAGAACGCCTGGCAAGTCGAGCACCTCGGCGATCCACCGATCATCGCTCTCCTGTTCAATCTCGATCGTTAACTTCATTCAGGTACCTTCTATCTTCGCGAAATCAGTCTACCAAGAAGAATAACACCGAGCCTAGCGTCCGGCATCCTGTAAAACAACCATAGCGATTCGATCTCCTTTAGGACTGACCGTTATTCGCGTGATGCGTTTCAATCCGGCCTGTGAGAAGTCCGCGATCTGCTCCCAATCCTGATCGACTGCCGGATTCCATTTGAAGAGCTTGGCGTCCTTCGCCATCAAGAGAATGCCTGCCGGCGTCCAGGCATAATCTTCGACGCCTGGAAAAGTTTTGATCAGCGGCGCGATCTTTCGCGTCTTCAAGTCGAAGGCCTTTATGATCCATTTCTGGTCGGAAATCTTGTGCACGAAGCTTAGTCTGTTTTGATGAGGAATGAGACGCAGGATGCGGCCGGGATTCTCTGCGATTACTTCTGCTCTCTCTGTTGGGACATCGACGATCTGCAAGGAGTTCGGCTTGGCTTTTGCGCCCAGAATAAAAAGTGCGAGCGTATGATCTTCAATCCAAAGGTGATAACCAACCGGCTTGATGTGTTCCAGGATCAACGAAGGCTGCCCCCCATTGAGCGAAAACTTCCAAAGCCGTTGCGTCCCATCGGCTTCGACGCGCACGACGGAAACATTCTTCCCATCGGGCATCAGGGTTGGCGAGTATTCACTTTCCGGCGTGTTCGTGACCTGCGACGTGGCGCCGCTGCGAAGGTCGTAACGATAGATGTCAGCTTGCTTGGCTCTGATCGAAGTGTAAAGAATGCCACGACCGTCGGGCAGGAATGACGGCTGATTGTTATAGCCGGCGAAGGTTGTGATCTTGACCGGTTGGCTAAATCGGATCCCGTCTCGCTCGTTCTTAACATTTACGATGAAGATGTCGCTGAAGCCTGGCGTCGCAGTCGGCGAAGGTGAGGGAGTTTGCGATCGTGCAGCCGCGCCTAATCCGATAATAATCAAAGCCGCCAAGGCTGCTTCCCGCAAATAGCCTGAAGTGTCTCGCATTTTCAGCTTCATATAACATGCCGGCCGCCGCCTATCAAGGCGCATCGGGCGGACACACGCTCATCTTCGGGAAGCGCAAACGCGCGCTTGCGCGGGTGCCTCTCCCTATGGGATTATTGGTCTATGAAGACAATCATTCACAACCCCAATCTTTCAAGGAGTCGATAAAGAGTGAAAGCGGAGTTATCGCAGTTAATCGCTTTGCAGAATGCCGATACAGATATAAGAAGACTACAGGCCGAGATAGAGAGCATCCCTGAGAGGCGCGCCGAGATCGAAAAGGAATTCGATCAGCGCGCCTTTGAAATTCGCGCCCTTGAAGAACGCCGCGACGCCGCCTTCCACGAACGAGCGCGCCTGGAAAAAGAGACTTTCGATCAGAAACAACGCGCCGAGCGCGCCGATCGAAACCTGATGGCCGCGAAGAAGCCTGACGAATACACGGCCGCAATTCGCGAAGCCGATGCCGCGCGCAAACAGATTTCCGCGCTCGAGACACAAATCCTCGAACAGATGGAAGTCTTCGATCAGGCGGAAAAGGAACTAAAAGAACGCGCGCCGGAGGTCGAGAATTTGCGCGTGGACTTGGAAGCGCGCCTGAAGGCTTTCGACGACGAAGCGCAGATGCGGCAGAAGCAACTCGAACAGGCGCGAGCTGGACGTGAAAAAGTGATGAACGAATTGCCAAAGGCGATGAGCGTCCTCTACAAGCGGATCGCTTCACGCATTCGCGACGGCGTGGCGATGGCGGAGGCACGCAACGGCGCCTGCATGGCCTGCTACATGTCCTTGCGCCCGCAGATAATGGCCGACGTTCGCCGCGGCCAAGAGGTTATCACCTGCGATAACTGCAATCGGATTCTTTATTACGCGCCGGAGAAAAAGGCGCAGCCGGTGGGTGTGTGATCATTTCCTCTTCAACGTCACTCGCACCGGCGCCCCCAATTGATCGGCCGGCACGTCCAGCATCAGCGAGTGATAACCCTTCGCTTTGACTTTCAACTTTAGACTACCCATGTGAATCGGCAGTAACGCGATGATGCCGCGCTCATCCGTGTCGCCCCAGCTTTCGCAGAAAAATCCGTCCGAGCGCGTCGATTCTAGTTTGACGTAGGCGTTTCTGATAGGATTGCCGTTCTCGTCAAAAACACGAACATCGGCGCGGCCGATGCCGTTAATTACTTTGGGCGCGATGCCCTGACTGGTCGGATTGTCGCTATTCGGGGAAGCCTTTTGAGAGAACGCGATGCCAGAAGTCGCGAAGACGATTAGCAGGACTGAGAGAACTTTCGACATAATTTTTGAACTCCTGAGTTGAAATAGTGATGCTGATACAACGTGCGATGTCGAGGTTGGCGATTCGGCTTGTCAACGATGGGCAAAAGTTGCTTGCCTTGAATCGGCTTGCGCATTATATCAGAACGGAGAGACTCTGATGATACTTCAATTCCTTTTGCTTCTCTTAATCGCCGGTGTTTGCGGCGCGTTGGGCCAGGCGATTGGCGGCTATTCGCATGGCGGCTGTCTGGTTTCGATCGCGCTCGGATTTATCGGCGCGCTGCTGGGATCGTGGCTTGCGGGCTTGCTTCATCTGCCGGAGTTGTTGGTCCTTCCCGTGGGTGGGACGCGCTTTCCGATCATCTGGTCGATTATCGGCGCGGCGCTCTTCGTTGCTCTGATAAATCTAATCAGCCGCCGGCGGGTGTGAGTTGTTGCTCAGATGATCGCTAACTAGCCTCGCGCTTCGCGGTGCGCGTCGAACCACCACGCCCAGGGAATGAAGACCGCGCTCATCAGCGTCCCAATCGCGATTTTCGTTACGCTCGACGGCGGCCGCCCAAACGCCGCAAATCCGTATGCCCATAACAACGCAATAACGAACGCCCAGAAAGCAACGGTTCCCACTCTGGTTGCAGGCTTCGGTTTAGTTTGTCGCAAATAAATCCAGATCGCGACGACGAACATCGCCCCCTCGATCGCAATCGTCCACCAACGATGATTCCACAGTCCCAGCCCGAAAAAACGGCTACTCCGCGAATAGAGCGGTAAATCTGGCCGATGCACGATAAAATCCAGCAGCCAGTGACTGGCGACGCCGATCCAAATTACGATCGCTCCCGAAGCGTAACGCGTGAAGCCGAAGTAAACTGAGGCAAATAGCGTCGCCCAACCGACGACGGCCACGAGTCCATGTGAAATCGGATATGAGTCGAATTGAAGCCGCAGAAACGGATTATTGCTCGGCACGACTGAGACATGTTCCCAACCGAGCAGCAGAAATATCGGCCAGAGAAGATCCAGCAAGATCGGCGCGGCAATCAAGGCGCCCATGGATGCGCGGGGCGCTAATTTCTTGGAAGCTAAGCCGACTGCATAATGCCCAATGAACATTTTGTTGCCCGGCACTCTAGCACGTAACTGATGATAGTTTGAAAAAATCTCCTCATCTCGCTAAAGTATTCGCGCAAAGCAATTCATTTAGTATTTCGGGTGGATGACGTTTAGGGGGCGGGCCTTGTCTTGTGCGCTGGGACGCTCAGCGTTTAGACGCGGGACTCGTTCCGCTCACTCGTCAACGACCGGCAGACGAGTCCCTCTTTTAGCGAGAACGCGTTTTATCCGCGGCGATGCCACAGATTTTCCGTCACAGCACGAACTATCTGGCGCGCACCACGATCTACGGCGCGATCTTTATTTTAGTCGCTGCCTTATTCGTGGCTGCCGAGATCACTCGCTCAGGCTGGAACACGGGCCAGTACATCGAGCGGCAACAACCAATTCAATTCAGTCATAAGCACCACGTCGGCGACGACGGCATCGATTGTCGCTATTGCCACACGTCGGTTGAAACTGCGGCGTCGGCGGGCATGCCTTCGACCGCCGTTTGCATGAACTGTCACAAACAGATTTGGGCCGACAGTCCCTACCTTGAGCCGGTGCGCGCGAGTTTCAAGACCGGCAAACCGCTGGAGTGGGTCCGCGTTCACGACCTTCCCGACTTCGCGTATTTCAATCACTCGATTCATGTGAACAAAGGCGTAGGCTGTTCGACTTGCCACGGCCGCATCGATCAGATGCCGGTGGTTTCACAAGCAGCATCCTTGCAGATGGAGTGGTGTTTGGAATGTCATCGCAAGCCGGAAAATTTCGTGCGACCGAAAGAGAAGATTTTCGACATGGAATGGCGACCACCTGCGGATCAAAAGAAGGAAGGCCCAGAACTCGTTAAGAATTTTCACATTCAGGCGGCGA
>QHXE01000634.1 GCA_003222835.1 Acidobacteriota bacterium
GCCAGTATTCGCGCATCGAGCGAATAATCTGCGAACGCAGCCTGGGCGATTGTTCCTTTCTAACTGAACCAACAGGAAGTTGGCGCCGTCGGGGGTGTGTGCCAGCTTCCCTATGATCCAATTGGCCACCTGTTCATCCGTACCTTTAATGAGGTGTTGCTGATCCTCGTCTGTCAACCGCGCGGGCCTTTTGGCTTGATCGCGATAAGCTAAAGGCATGCGAGCCAGAATCGTATTGGATATTGAGTCGCCCGCCTCTTGTGCCTTCACAGCAGATAGGAGTGCAATCAACAAACCGATTGTAAGAAAGGCTTTATAGATCGATCTATTCATGCCGGACCTTCGTACCTCATATCGGATCAGTGAGAGTGCTGTTAAGGCTCTCTAGCGAGGCCCTCACAGCACCGCCCTATGTCAAGATGAGGGGCGAATAGAGAAGCCTCAGAAGGCCAAATGCAGGCCAAGCCGGATCACACGGCCGGAAACCACAGTGCTGCTGATGACACCGAACGACTTGGTGGACGCCAAGCTATTTCCGGGAGCATCGAATACTGTATGGTTCAGGATGTTGTTGATGTCGGCACGGAGCTCGATGCGATATCGCTCTCCGTGGGGATAGAAGACCTTCTTCACCGACATATCCCAACGCCGGTCGAACGGCGCGCGCAGAGAATTCCTACCGGCATTCCCATAGGTCCCGGGACCGTTGGCCACAAACGCGCAGGGGTTGAACCAGCTAGCCAGGGCGTAAGTGACGTCGGCTGCTCTGCCGCCCTGTGAGATAGTCTTCTGACAGGTAGGATCGGGATTGGCCGCCACCACCCCGGCGGCGAATGGATCCGACACAACGTTCGGCCTGTCCAGTCCCACGCCTGTCAACGAGGCATCACTCCCAGTCACGACACTGAAGGGATTCCCCGATTGGAAGAGGTGAAAGCTGGCGATCTGCCAACCGCCGATTGCCTGCCTCAAGAAGCGCGGCAAGCGTTGGAGCTTGGGCAATTCATAGATGTAGGTGATAACGGCTGCGTGGGTCCGGTCGAAATCTCCTAGTCCTCGACTACCGGCAGGATTGAATGGGTCCTGCGTGGGGCAACTGGAGATCACCTCGGTCGAGCATTGGTCAATCGCGCGCGACCAGGTGTAGTGCGCCTGCACGCTCAAGCCGTGCGAGGGGCGCTTGGTGATGATCGTCTGCCACGCGTTATAGGAAGTGTTCAAGTTGGAGGAGTAACTCGGCATGCTGCTGTAGATCGGCGAGCATCCGGTAATTGTTACGCATCCGGAGTAGATGCGGCGCGCGTCGGTATTCTTGGTGGTCGCGCCGGCTCCGTAGACGGCTGGATTCCCCTCAAATCCGTTGTAGCCATGCCGCGACAGGTTGCCGACGTAGCTGCTTGTAATCGCCCAGGTTTTGGTGAGCTGCCGCTCCAGCGTCAGACTGAAGTTCTGGTTGTACATCGGCCGGAAGGGGCCACGCAGACCTTCCAAGCTGGCGGGCAAGATGAATGTCGCCGAACTTGGATTCGGCGTGTACGGGAACGGATTCGGAGTGTTCTTATAAGGATTGGACAACGGTCCCGGGTTGTTGACGGTGACCGACAGAGAGAAGGGCTGCGCGCCATGGATCACAGGTTCCGCAACGAGCGGATCGTACGAGATTCCGTATCCGCCGCGAAATGAAGTGCGGCCGTCGCCGAACACGTCCCAGGCAAACCCCACGCGGGGGCCGAAATTCTTCCACATCGTGCCGTAGGGAAATTGCGGATCGGATTGGAATACCATTCCTTTGGGAGCGGTCGGAAACGTCGTGGACTGTACGCCGGGAATAAATGTGACCTGCTGTCCCGCATCCTCCTTCCACATCGTGTAGACGTCCCAACGCAACCCCAGCGTGAGGGTCAAGCGCGGACGGACCTTCCAGGTGTCCTGACCGTAAAAGCCGAGCAGGTACTCATGACCCGACGCCAGACTGCCGGAACTCTGGGCAAACTTTGTCGGGGTTCCCAACAGGAAATCAGCCAGGGAGTTTTTCGTAATGCCGCCGTCGAACGTGAATGTGCCGGCGGAGGTGCTGCTGTTCGGTTTGCGATAGGAAATACGTTCCAGGAGTGTTCCCCACGTGAACTCGTGCGACCCACGGATCCAATTCCAATCGTGCGCGAGGTCGTAATCGGTACCTGCGCGTTCATCGATGGTGGTCGATGTTGCGCTAAAACGGCCATTGACCGTAATAGTAGGGAGGCGTTTGACAACATATTGGTCGACAAAATTCGTCGCTCCCAGGTCCGCTAGCGTGGTGTTCACTGAGGTTCCCTCGTCGTATAACCACCTAGTGAACGAAAAGCGGGTCGTCGACACGAGCTTTGGCGACCAAGTGCGAACCCAACTCCCGGATAGGGTTTTGGGGTACTGGCTGTTCGGGGCTGGCGCGTAGCCCGGAATGCTCTGCGCCGGGCTGGCTGGGAACGGGAGGATCGAAACCCGATGGTCCGAGAACCAGCGGAAACTCAACTGATCCTTTTTCGTCGCCATGTAGTCGATCTTTGCCACGACTCCGTTCCCAGTGGTCGGATTCGGACCAGAAAAAGAGAGCGCTCCAGATGGAAGATTCGGCGATGGAACCATGTTCAGGATCTTCACCGCAACCGGGTCAAACCGCTTTGGGTCGATGAAGGCATTGGGGAATGCCTTGCCTGTGAGCGGATCAATCGGCTTCTGCGCGTCCGCGCTGAAATCTCCATTGCGCTCCGCCGGTGTTGGCGTAAAAGGCGTGGAAGTCGCAGATGCTTGATGAATCAGGAGGCCCTGATATTCGAAGAAGAAAAATAGTTTGTTCTTGCCACTGTAGAAGCCTTTGCCGCCCTCGCCCGGCTTCGGCAGAAAGATTGGGCCGCTGAACGTTCCGCCGAAGTCGTGCGCTCTCAAAAATGGATTAGTGACGGTGAAAAACGGCCTCGCATCGAAAGCGTCGTTACGAACAAATTCCCAGGCAGTTCCGTGGAACTGATTGCCGCCGGACTTCGTTACCGCCGCGAATACGGCCGTGCCGCGGCCATACTGCGCTGAGACACCGGATGTCACGACCTGGACTTCCTCGATCGCGTCGGGCGCCGGGAGCTCAATCCCCTGCCCGCGATGGGCAAAGTACATGCTCGCGCCATCGAGTTGTACATTCGTCGAGTACGACCGATTGCCGTCGATGTTCAACCGCTGCTGGTTGCGGTTGACGTTATTGCCCGGACTGATGTGTTGCACGCCGGGCGTGTAGTTGAGTGTGTTGATGATGTTGCGGTCACTGATCGGCATCTCGGTGAGCAGCCTGCTGTCCACAAGCGAGCCAAGAGTATTCGATCGGGTGTCGACTTGCGCCGTCTCCGCTGTGACCACGACTCTCTCAATGGTCTCACCGACCTCCAGCGGCAAATCGACGCGAGCCTTCTGAAATGCCACCAATGTCACGGGAGTGCGGACCAGTTGCTTGAATCCCGTAAGCGAACCCGCCACCGAATACCGGCCCGGAGGCAGTTCGGGGACGAGATAGTCGCCCGCCTCATCGGACTTGACATTGAAGGTCTTCCCGGTTGCCAAATCCGTTACCACCACCGATGCACCGGGAACCGGCAGACCATTTGGGTCCTTCACCGTCCCGAAAATCTGGCCTACCGGTGTCTGGGCCATCACGAATGTTTGCGCCGCCATGCACAACATAATCGCCAACATTCCTGCTAAACGGGCAACAAGGTTGCGCGTCAGATGGAATTCCTTGGAATTCGGTTTTCTAATTCCCATGTCAGTAACCTCCAGTGAAGAATTCGAGATCGTAAGCAACGCACGTCGTCAAGGAATGACGATTGGGTCTGCGGGTGGCTATGCATCCTGGGTATTGATCTTGCGCATTCGGCCTGATCATTTGTTCGGAGTTGGGACAATATACTCAGCGCGGACTTTTTGTCAACAGTTTTTCTGGGGAGTTTTTTTTGGATGTTTTTTGGAGAAGCGCCGGGAGAGTGTGGCGATAGACTTCACAAAGTCTTCTCCTGGAGTTCTAAAGGCAGGTCTTTTGCGGGTTACTAAACGAACACGGCCTTGGCAGCGCCGCATGATTCGCGCACTACGAGCTCCGGCTCGACAATGATGTGGTGCTCTTTACGCTTCTTTTTTCCTTCGACCATTTCTATCAAGATCTGTGCTGCCGCCTGCCCCATCTCCAACGTGGACCATGCAACCGTGGTCAGTGGGACCTTGAGCATATCGCCGTAATGAATGTTCCCGCCGCCGACGATGGCCACATCTTCCGGAATTCCCAGACCGGCTTCAGTGATTGCGGTCATCGCGCCTATTGCCGCCGGATCGTTGGCGGCAAAGATCGCAGAGGGAACGTTGCCCCCATCAAGCCAGCCACTCATTGACTCGTAACCCTCGCGCTCTGTGAAGCCGCACTCGCGCACCAGCGAAGCGTCGAAAGCTATTCGATTCTTCGCCAGCGCCTGCTGGTAACCTTCGAAACGCAGGGCAGCGGTTGAGGCGACGGTGCCCAGCAAGTGTCCAACCTTCCGATGGAGGACAGCGCACGCCTTCGAGCCGGCGATCGATCAAAATTATTTTGGCGCCATCTTTTATGATGCGCCGGTAAAAGACATTTTCATCTGGCGGAACAGATGAAGCGATAATCAACCCATCGGTTCGCGGCAATAGAACTTCAACCTCATGCTGTTCATTCGCTGACTGTTCGTCGGTGCTACAGATCAGGTTCTGATAGCCAAGCGGTCGCGCAAGTCCTTCGACGCCGCGGCAAATCTCGGCGAAATACGAGTGCATGAGGTCCGGCACGACGACCCCCAAAAGGTATGAACGATTAGTCGTAAGGGCCCGCGCGAACTGGTTGGGCCGATAGTTCATTCGCTGCGCTGCTTCGAGAATGCGAGCGCGCGTTTCCGGGCTGATTTCGGGATGATTGTTGATGGCGCGCGAGACGGTCATCTTCGAGACGCCAAGTTCACGCGCAATGTCGGCAAGAGTTGTCGGCATAATTGTCTGTTCCCTCTCCCTTTGGGAGAGGGTTAGAGTGAGGGCATAGCGTGCACCATCAACACCTCGGCTGCCCGCGTCTCAATCCCATCACCAAAGTAGTTCAGAATAACGAAGAATCGAAAA
>QHXE01000635.1 GCA_003222835.1 Acidobacteriota bacterium
CGAAGTCTGGGCATCGGCTATTACCAATTGCCACTAAGAAGCGGGGGTAAACCACCCTTCCCTACCTGCGAGAGTGTTCAGTCCGCAATCGGAAATATCGGGCGTCTTAATCACAGACTAAAAGTTTGCGCCGCTTCATTCAATCTCGATCTTCTTTCCGCCGTGTCCATTGCGTTTGGCGATCGCGTGGAGCCGTGCTCGCTCTTCATAGCCCCTGACGACACGTGCCAGCAAATCTCGCAAGCGGTCGAGACGTTCAGATGTCGAGCGCAACTCCAGCAAATCCTGCTTCGTCTCGGCTTCAATCTCCATCGCCGCGGCCACGAGAAATGAAAGCTTCTGCGCCTCGGTGTCGCTGATGTCCGGCAGATTTCCCCGTTCGTCGTTGATCACGCGGATCGCGTTGGCGACTCGCATAAACAGTCCGGCAACTTCTCGCGACTTGTCCGCCAGCGCCGACTCGTCTTCGTCGTCATCCTCAAAGTAAGTCGGACGCACGACCAGATAGGAGTCGCCGCGCTCGACATAGGCCTCCGCCTCATAGCGAATGACTCCCACTACCAAAATGTTAGAGCGGCCATCAGGCAGGGCCTGTGTTTCGGCGACCTCGGCAACACACCCAACGTGGCCAGCCGATGGCATGTCCTTCTCAGACGAACTGGAATCGAAGTAACACAAGGCGAATAGATTATTGCCGGCACGTACGTCGGCGAGCATCTGACGATAACGGTCTTCAAAAATATGCAGCGGCATCGGCATGCCGGGGAAGAGCACGACCGGCAGCGGAAACAACGGCAGCTCGCGAACGCCGCGCACCTTGTCCAGAGCTTCGCTCATCAGTACAGCAATAGCCTAAGGAATACGGAAAAGATTTATTACGGCGCTATTATCGCAGACGATTTAGCATAAGTCAGCAAAGATTGCCGTCCTTGGGCGATCAGGCGATCAATCTGATCGTAACCGCGCTCGAAGACTTGGGGCCAAAGTCTTTCGCCTGGTTTTTTGGATCGTGCCATCTCGAACGGCGGCCGGCTGGGAAAACGTATTCGTGATCTGACAACGGAAAACGCCTGGAACTGGACCGTCGAAGTCGTCTTTAATCCTGATGAGGAAATCATAACCTGGTCCGTCGTCATTTCTTCTGATTCGCACGTCCTCAACGAAACGGGCCATCGATCTGAGCGGCTAAGGTAGATTTGATCCTGGCCTCGCGACGACCATGAAATTCTCCATAATCATTCCAGCCTATAACGAAGAGAGATACCTGCCGCGATTACTGGAATCGATCGACACCGCCCGATCGAATTACTCTGGTGGCCGCGATGCCGTCGAAGTAATCGTCGCCGACAACTGCTCGACCGATCGCACCGCCGAGGTCGCGGCACATCATAAGGCTCGTGTTGTCCCGGTCGCAAAGCGGCGTATAGCTGCCGCGCGCAATGGGGGCGCGCGCGTGGCAATTGGCGAAATTCTTTGCTTTATCGACGCCGACTCGGCGCTTCATCCGCAAACCTTCGATGCTATCGATCAGGCGATGAACAGCGGGCTTTATGTTTGGGGCGCGACCGGCGTGGTTTTGGAAAGAAAATCATTTGCCCTGATGATCACTTACTGTCTGATGATGCCAATGGTGCTTCTGACAGGGCTGGACACGGGAGTAGCTTTTTGCCGGCGGGAAGATTTTGAAGCAGTCGGCGGCTACGATGAAAGCCGGTTGTACGCCGAGGATGTCATATTACCGCTGGCGTTGCGTCGCCTCGGTCGAACGCGCGGACAACGAACCACGCGACTGCCACAAGTGAAAGCGCTGGGCTGCACGCGCAAGTTCGATCAGTTCGGCGACTGGCATTATTTCTGGATGCTGGGACACGCAATGAAGAGCCTGATCACTTCGAACTGGCACGATGAGAAGCTCGCCGATCGTTACTGGTACAACCCAGGCCGCTGACGCGTGGCAGAAACCCGACCGTTAGGGAGGGTGCTCCGGCGCACAATTTCCCTTCCGCTTTCCACAAACTCGCAGTAGAATCTCGCTCACCAAAATGTCCACGATTGGAAGAGACATAATTACAGTCAAGTCGAATGGTTCGGACGTTCACGAGCGGCTTTGTCTCGCGCGAAAATTCATTGACGAATGCTACGATCTGCCGCTCGACCTTGACGCGATTTCAAAGCAAGCATGTCTCTCGCGCTACCATTTTCTGCGATTGTTTCGTAATACATTCGATACCACGCCGCACCAATACTTGATTCAACGCCGAATTGAAAAAGCGAAGGAACTATTGCGTTGGAGAGAGTTGAGTGTGACGGACATTTGTTTCGAGGTTGGCTTTCAAAGTCTCGGATCGTTCAGTTCGCTTTTCCGCAGGTGCGTGGGGGACGCGCCGGCCAAATACCGCAAGCGCGAAATGGACTCCCTGCGCAAGGTGCCGGGCTGCTTCATTCAGATGTATGGGCTGGTGCCTGTCAGTAAGAACGATTCCCGGCGCGACCCTTAACCGGGTATTTTTTACCGTAGAGGACGCTGAGGTTTTCGCAAAGGTACGCAGAGGGTGCTTTCCTCCGCGTCCTCTTCAAAAACCTCTGTGACCTCTGCGGTAAGAGAACAAAAGCAATTTTCGAGAAGCAGTTTTCCGGTAAACTTTCTTATCCTCCTTTCCAAACCTGAAGGGAGAAACTAAAACTATGATCACGAAAATGTCGCATGTGTTGATATGGGTGAGGGACCAGCAGGAGGCGCTCGAGTTCTATCGCGACAAATTGGGATTCGAAGTCGATACGGATGCCAAGATCGGCGACGACTATCGCTGGCTGACGATGAGGATAAAGGACCAGCCCGGGTTTGAAATCATTCTGATGGAGCCCAAAGCGGGAATGATGTTGGATGAAGAATCGGCAGCGCAATTGCGCTCGCTGATAGACAAGGGCGTACTCGGTGGCGGCGTCTTTGATGCAGATGACATCTACAAAACGTACGACGAGCTGAAAGCGTGCGGCGTCGAATTCAAGGGACCGCCTACCGTACAGGACTGGGGCACTGCTACGGTGATGAGGGACAACTCGGGTAACTGGTTCAGTTTGTCGCAGCACCCGGAAGAACCCGCGGGCTAACGTTAAGCAATCCGATCTCTGAAGGAGGACCCTGCGATGGGCAAACAACTTGTTCTGGGTTCGGTTCTGGGCGCGATCGTTCTGTTTGTCTGGAGCGCAATCGCCTGGATGTTGATTCCCTGGCCGGGCGAGCCATTGCGCACGTTCACTAATGAAGACGCCGTAGCTCAAGCAATTAAGGCCAACACTCCGCGTTCCGGCAACTATCTGCTGCCGAACGAACCCAAGCGAACGCCGGGGATGACTAACGAGCAATACCAAAAGATGGAACAGGAAGCGACGGATCGAATGTCTCGGGGCCCAGTGATCTTTGCTGCGGTGCGTCTGGAGCCGTTCGGTTCGATGGTGAAACCTCTCGTGATCGGCTTTATCACTCAGTTCATCGCGGCGCTACTTGCGACTTTTCTGCTGTTGCAAACGAGCGCGCTTTCCTATGCCGGGCGGGTTGTCTTTCTCATAATCATCGGCGTGATCATCTTCGTGGGCGGTCACCTGGACGAATGGAACTGGTGGAGCTTTAGCAACGCCTACATGGCGATGCAAGCGGGCGCGATCGTGATCGGATGGGTGCTCGCATCGTTTGTAATGGCGACCGTCGTGCGTGGGAAATTAGCGACCCTCTGATTTAAGCGCCGTAGGCGCGGAATATTTATAGCCGGAAGTAAATTCGATTTTCCTCTTAACCGATTTATCGGTGACAGAAAGATATTCCGCTCCTCCCGAAGCTTTCGCAACTAAATTGATTCGAGCATATCTCTAAATATCGCGCCGCTCCGAGGCTGAACGCGACGCGACTGAGTACTGATGGGATCTTTCCAGCAATGCCCAAGACCGCCAAAACGAAATCGATCTACGGCGTCCATCCCGGTGTTTCAATGACCCGGAAATGGATTACCGAACTGAAGCAAAAGACCGGACGCACCCTCGATGACTGGTTGAAGTTCATCAAGAAGGAAGGCCCGCCAACCGAGAAAGAGCGCCGCGATTGGCTAAAGTCTGAACATAGTCTCGGCGCCAACACAGCGTGGTGGCTGGCCGAACGTTCCGTCGGCAAAGGCGAAGAGACCGCTGACTCAAACGCCTATTTGAAAGCGGCGGAAGAATACGTTGATGATATGTTCTCAGGCAAGAAAGAACATCTGCGTCCACTTTATGACGCGCTTCTAAAACTGGGCCTGAGCATTGGCAAAGACGTGAAAGCCTGTCCGTGTCAAACGATCGTGCCGCTCTATCGCAATCACGTCTTCGCGCAAATCAAACCTACGACGCAAACGCGCATCGATTTCGGCCTCGCATTGGGCGACATGAAGAAAACGCCGAAGCGTCTCATCAACACCGGCGGCTTTGAAAAGAAGGATCGCATCACGCATCGTTTCGAGATTGCTTCGCTGAAAGATATCGATGATGAATTGAAGCGCTGGTTGAGAGTCGCATATGATCGTGACGCTTAGCAGGCTGCCGAAAAACTCCCTCTCCCTCTGGGAGAGGGCTGGGGTGAGGGATTGAAGCAAAGCCACAGTAATAAATTAAAAAAGCCTTTATTTGGGTTTATTCTCAGCTAAGCCCTCACCCAAAGGGAGAGGGAAGTCTTCAGGAACCTGTAAGATGATTCTCAAGGCAAAAAACGCAATCGTTACCGGCGGCACCAAAGGGATCGGCCGCGGGATTGCTGAAGCGCTGCGGCGGGAAGGAGTTTCCGTCTGCGTTGCTGCCAGACATCAGAGCGAGATTGACAAGACCATTAAAGAACTCAATCAAGGCGATCAAGGCCGAGCAATAGGTTTCGTCTGCGACGTGCGAGACTACGATCAAGTCAAAGCGTTGGTCGATTACACAGTTAAAGAACTCGGCGCGCTCGACATTCTGGTCAACAACGCTGGAATCGGCATTTTCCAAAAGGTCGAGGACACAACACCGGAAGACTTTCGAGCAGTGCTGGAGACGAACGTCTTTGGCGTCTTCCATTGTTGCCATGAAGCCATTCCGCAAATGAAGAGACGCGGCGGCGGCTACATCATCAACATCTCTTCGCTCGCCGGAGTGAACGCGCACCCGCAGATGGCCGCTTACAATGCCTCGAAGTTTGGACTCAACGGCTTTAGCGAAGCCTTAATGCAGGAAGTGCGTCAC
>QHXE01000636.1 GCA_003222835.1 Acidobacteriota bacterium
ATTCGTGACCCCATTTATAGGGTTCCGCTAATGACTTAAGGTAAACAAATTGGCTAAAGCCATATCCAAGCCTCCTGAAGCAGTCTGTCGGGGAAATCCCGTAGGGATGCAATGTTTATAGAAAAGCTCGAACCGATTGATCTCGGAGAGCCCATTTATGGGCGAACGATAGTCGGTTGCGCTCCTAAAGGAGCAACTACATCTCAACCCTTCTATAGACATTTCACCGCTACGCGGTTTTTCCGACGGATTCCTGAAGGAGGCTTCGGAATTAAACATCTCCCAGTTCCCCAGGCGTGAACGCCTCGGCTAGAGAAAAATCAGCAACCGCTGGGACCTTTTTCACTAAGTTTCTGCTCGATCAGATCGCTCATTGCGATCAGTTGTAAATTCCAGTCGCACAAAGCCGCCACTTGGCGGCGCCGCTTGATCGTTTCCGAATCGTTTGGGAGACGCAGGGCGTCCTCGATTGCTTGCAGAAACTTGTCTGCACGGTTTTCAGTGGTGATCAAAACGTTATGCCGGTCATTGAATTCTCGGATCGTCGGCAAATCGGTCGCGACTACGGGCTTACCGACCGCCAGATATTCATTCAGCTTAGCGGGCACGACCGTCTCGGTGTAGACACTCTTCACATAAGGCACCAGGCACACGTCAAAGCTTCGCACGTAAAGGACCAATTGCTCATGCGGCTTTGGACCAAGTAAGAGGACGTTGTCCTTACCACGCAGCTTCTCGACAGACGTTTGAAAGGGCCCGATTAATACCCAGGACCAGTTTGGACGCGCGTCGGCCATTTCGGCGAGCAAATCGAAATCGACATGACGGTGAAGGCCGCCGACATAGCCGATGACGGGACCCGACTGCGCGGCGTGCTTTGAACTGTCGAATTGAACCGAATCTCCAGAACGAACCGGCTGTTCGAGAGGCCCATCCGGCGGGAAGGCCGCGAGATCGACACCTGGCGGGAAAATCGAAACATTATCGTTCCACTGGCACAGACGCTCGGAAAGCCGGCTACAGTTTGTAAACACCTGATCGCTTAACTGCACCAGATCCTTTTCGCTTTGCGTCAATTCATCCGGGGTCGCACTCAAGGCTGAAAAATCGGCAAGGCAATGATAGATGCTTGCGCCAAGCGAATTCCTGAACAGTTTGACTAACTCTACAGCGCTGTCGGTCGGCAGATAGGTCCATACCAAAACATTCCGCATGCCAAGCCGGCGCGCGGTCCGGGCAATTGCGGGCAACAAGATGTGACGATTGATTTGCCGCCGAATCAAAGAGCCGAACGGAGGCATGACGAGCGGCGAGCAGACGTAAAGGTTTGGAGCTACTTCGCGCACCCCTCTTGACATGAACGATCCAGCCCAATGCTTCAGACGAGAAAATATCCGCGAGGCATCTTTCAGTCCCGGTGAACGGACCCCCATGTTTTCGATGTACAAGACCCGATTGCCGGCGCGCGCGAGACGCAGGGCAATCTCCTGATGCACCTGCCATAAGAAAGTCCACTCGATGCTGGAGATATAAATAATGTCGCGGCCAGTTAGCATTTATGGAATCGAAGACTAAAGCGCAGGAGTTTGATTCTCAAAAACAAGAAAGGCTCTTAGTGTGATCCAGCGCGTATTTTTTGGCCAGGCGCAACGGCCTCAGCAGGGGATAGAGAAAGCTGAGAGATGGCGGCAACGGTAAGATCTGCCAGTCAATCGGAGTCGTGGTGAAGAGGAGCCGGGTGCAATAGCGAAACCTGTCAGTCAATCGTTCCCTGGTTCGAATATGAAAGAAAATTCTCTGGCGCAATCCGAGCGATTGAGGGTTTAGTTGGAGCAAGTTTTCTCGAACCTCGCCGGCAAGGGATTTAATCGTCGGTTGCTCATCGATTCTGCGTAAGATTAAATCGGGCAATTCTGCGCCGTATAAGTCCCTTGCCAGGAAAAGGCCTAGCAAGAGAATTCTCTCCGCGCCGAGTTCCCTCGCATTTCGAGTTGTTGCATCCCAATCAATATCCATGTGGGCGCGAACTAACTCGGCAATTCCGCAGATCCACTCCAGTCGCTCCCAAAGGTCTTTGGCGCCGTGCACGCAAAGTAACAGTAAAAGATCTTCTGTTGAAGGCGCCAAAATCCTCCGGCCCATCAAGTTCGAAGATCGCAGCCGCTCCCAAAAGCGATCAGTATCCAACGGGAACATAAAAAACCGAGACGCGATTCCCCAATGTAACTCCACCACGCTCTGGCGTTGATCGCGCGTGAACATTTGCACGTAACCTAACTTTAGAAAGGATGGCAACTGCCGTTCGGTAATATTGAAGTGAGGCTCGTAACCACGCGAGATCAGCAGTTGCTGACAGCGCCAAACGTCTCGTTTGCGCACCAGGATATCCAGATCCGAGAATTGACGAAGCGCAAGACGCCCGTAGATAGAAATCGCTATCGCCGGTCCCTTGTAGGGCATGGCCTCGACTCCTTCGGTCGCAAACAGTTCAAGAATGTCCAAGAGTTCTCCGGTCAGCAGGACACTGCGCGCAGCATTCTTTTGGAATAAATCTTTGAGTTGCTTCAGACGACTTGGCGGCACGATGTCGGCGCAATGAGTGTTGAGATTTTCATATAATAAAGGCATTAGGCCATGAGCAAGGGACGTCTCAATCAGACGATCCCAGTCCAGCGATCGGCGGGCAGATTCTCTGATTCGATCTGCGGTCTCCAGATCAATGCGAGTGCGCGCGCAGGCGAGCAACAAAGAAATCTCAGGAGAGAGCTCCGATTCGGTTTGCTTGGAGTCCGTACTCATAAGTGAATGTGCGTGAGAAGTATATGTAGGATTAGACAGATGTTCAAAGAAAGGCTCACAGAGCTTCAGCGTTTCGTCATACGATCGATGGTCTTCCTCTAGACATGGATGAGTGAAATGTTATAAGCGACTCGACTTTCTAAATCTGAACCAGCTTCGCTAGGAGTGTAATCGCGCCTTCCTTCCACTCCTACTTTCACAGGCAAGCTAAGCGCTTGAACTTTAACTTTACACGGAACCCGCAACTCGGCGATTCCCGGCATCCGATGTTTCCAGATGCGCCAGTCTCTCCATCAACACAATCACTGCCGAGAAGTCCTCCTCTTTACCCTCGCTGAATTCCGCGACGTTCATTTGAAATGCTGCCGCAGTTGCGGGCATTGGTACTTTGGCGGCGGCCGCAGTTTCGAGAACTAAACCAAAGTCTTTGTTCATCAGTCGAAGTGCAAACTGAGCACTGTAGTCTCCTGCGTCAGCTCGGGCCAGCTTGCCGAGATGCGCAGGTGCGACGACGGCCGTTCGGGATAACACGTCCAATAGCCGGTGGCGATCCAGTCCTTCCTTCTGTCCCAGGGCAACCGACTCAGCGATTGCCTGCATGCCAACTCCCAGCAAAGTATTCGCAACAAGTTTCATCGCCGTCCCTGAGCCGCTTCCGCCCAAATAGAAGTACTGTTTGGCGATCGCGCTGAAGATCGGTTGGGCGGCTTGAAAGAGTTCCTCGTCTCCGCCGCAGAAGAGCGTCAACGTACCATCTTCAGCAGCAGGCGTGCTGCCAGAGACCGGTGAGTCCAGAAAACTCGCTCCAGCTTTGCGACTCAGCTCGTACAACTCGCGCGAAGTCGCGGGCAACACGGTGCTCATCTCGATTATTGCCGAGCCGCGACGCACATGAGCAAAGACACCATCTGCATCGGTATAGACACTTTTGACTGCATCATCGTTGGTAAGAGATGACAAGATGACGTCCGCTTCGGATGCGAGTTCAGCGATGTTCTCAGCAACCGTTGCGCCGTACTTAACCAGCGCCTCGGCATCCTCACGACTGCGGTTATAAGCCGTAACTTGGTAGCCGTGTTCGAGCAGACGTTTAGCCATACGGCTTCCCATGTTGCCGATGCCGATAAAGCCGAGACGCGCATTTTCTTTGGTGAGCGAGTTCATTTCACTTGTTCTTTTCAATTAACATATTTCTATCTCACTGGAAAAGCTTTTCCAGATTGTCCACTTCGTCAAGCACTGGCTTCGCCACTCGCTGGTAATCGGCCGACGTCTTAGCTAATTCGACCTGCGCGACCAAAGCGTCAAACTTCTTCGCTTCGGCTGCGCTCTTAGCCGCGATCGTTGGGCGTAAGCTGTCCCAGGTCTGCCGCATCTCACGAGTAGTCGTCTGCAATTTGTTTGCGTCCTTAGCTTGTGCCCAAACTTCCAGTTCACGGCCGTAGTAATCAAGCTTAGTCACCTCGACCGGCACGCTCAGTTTGTAAGCGGTAGTCATGTTGGCTACGTCGAGGGTTACTTGATTAGCCGTCTGCATGGCCGCTTGCCGATCCTTCGCTGTGACCGCGCGCTCCAGCGCGGCGACGTTCGTGTCAAGACGATCTACTGCCGCGCTTTGGTTCTTGACATTGGTGCGCACCTTCTTAATTACGTCCCTGAGCGCCGCGACTTTAACGTCGGCGTTCTTCCAGTCGTTAGCCTTCGCGTAGTCATAGACGTTAGACGTTCTCACCATATTCGCCGGCGTCGGAGAGCGAAACGAGCAAGCGTTCAACCCAATAATCAAAAAACAGATCAGTGTCATTGCGCCGAGAGCCGACGCATCCGAACGGTCACGCTGCTGTTTTGTTATTACTCTATTCATCGTCTTGCTCTTTTTCTTTCAACTCCGCACGCCGATTGCTTTTCACCCAACAGAGCAACCGTCGCTTTGCGCTGCCGCTCTTCACAATCCACCACCATCCCGACCCTGTAAGGGCGAATAAGAACCAGCAATCTGGCTCTCATCCCGGAAGCTTCGCTGCCAGAACATCGACCTTCTGGATGGCCGGCGATTCGGAAAAGAGATCAGATGCTTTCTCCATCAATGCCGCGGCTACTTTGCCCGACAGATGCGCCTGACGCCCTGACTCACTCGGGAAGGCGTCAAAGATGCCAAACGTCGATGGACTCATGCGAATTGCAAACCATGCAGTTGTGTCCGGTTCTTCCTGGACCAGCGCCAGCCCGCTGTTAAGAAAACTCTCAACCTCTGATTCTTTGCCGGGTTTCGCCTCCAACCGAACGAGTAATGCCACTGTGACCATGATCATCTCCTTCTGCAAATTTTCGCTGCGTGCGTTCGTACCGTAGAACGAACATGCGGCAAACACAAAACGCTAACGATTCGGTTGACGCGGTCCGCTGAAGGCGTGAGACTCAATAACGGGCGGCAACGCCACCGATCACAAATCACGGCTTTGTTTTCACGCTGAAAGCGTGAAATTGAATAGGGGTGAGCACCGCCCACGGATCATCAGTTCAAATACGTCCCGACCCTGAAGGGGTCGAACCAATCCGACCCTTTCAGGGTCGATGAATTGATTTCGTTGTCTATCCGTGGGTTACACCCACGGCTATTGAATTCCCACGCTTTCAGCGTGCAAGATGGCTGCCGTGAAACTAGCACTTCTCGCAATCATTCTCATTCTGTCGTCCGCGCTGGCGCAGGCACAAACACCTTCCGTCTCACAAATAGCCGAGCGTGTGGACGTGCTCGCAAAGCAAGCGTTGGCGCGTCCCGTTGCCGGGATATCAATCGCAGTGGCCCGCAACGGCGAGGTTGTTTTTGCGCGCGGCTATGGCTTAGCCAATATCGAGCACGCTGTTCCAGTCACACCCGACACGGTCTTTCACATCGCCTCGATCTCCAAAAATATTCTGGCAGCGATCGTTCTGCGGCTCGCCGGCGAAGGGAAACTCCGGCTCGAC
>QHXE01000637.1 GCA_003222835.1 Acidobacteriota bacterium
CTCAACTCGGCACCAAGAAATGCGACGACAAGCAATTTAGGTATCAAGCCTTGCATGATGTAATGACGTTACCATTTCTCGTGGCCCTCTGAAAAGAAGGATCGAAAGCTGTTGCTTTTCTCTAACCGCCCGCGATCGCGCCCATGATGAAGAAAGGCTCGGTGCCGGTCGCAATCGCCTCCGGCAACGGCGTGTCTGCCGGATCGTGCGAGACGTCTTCGCCGCAGACAAAGAATCTTACGAACGGCCGGCGCTTTTGCGTGACGTGATCGCGGATCGTGCCACGCAGCATCGGATATTTTGCTTCCAGTGCGTCGAGAATCGTACGCTGCGTAATCTGATTGTTAAGTTCGAGTTCCACTTCGCTGCCAACGTGCGCCAGCGTGCGCAGATGGTGCGGAAGAACGACGCGAATCATGGCAGCGTTTGCGCTTCGACGGAGAGGACGGCCGGAAGATCGCGCACAATCGGGCTCCATGTGTCACCGGCGTTCATTGATGCGTAAACCTGTCCGCCAGTGGTGCCGAAGTAAACGCCGCACGAATCGAGCGAGTCAACCGTCATCGCGTCGCGCAGCACGTTCACGTAGCAATCGCGTTGCGGCAGACCTCTCGTCAGTTCTTCCCATTCGTTTCCGCCGGTTCGGCTCCGATAGACGCGCAGTTTGCCATCGGGCGGGAAATGCTCGGAGTCGCTTTTGATCGGGACGACGTAAATCGTGTCCGGTTCGTGCGCGTGAATGTCGATCGGGAACCCGAAATCGCTCGGCAAATTCCCGCTGACTTCGCGCCACGAATCCCCGGCATCGTCACTGCGCATGACGTCCCAGTGCTTTTGCATGAAGAGCGTGTTTGGTCGCTTTGGATGCATCGCGATATGATGCACACAATGGCCGACTTCAGCCTTCGGGTCGGGAATGTATTGCGAATGCAAACCCTGGTTGATTGGCTTCCAGGTTTTGCCACCATCATCGGTGCGGAACGCGCCCGCGGCCGAGATCGCGATGAACATCCGCTTCGAATTTTTCGGATCGAGCAGAATCGAGTGCAGACACATCCCACCCGCGCCGGGTTGCCAGCGTGGACCTGAGCCGTGGCCGCGCAATCCGGCGAGCTCCTGCCACGTTTCGCCGCCGTCGCTCGATCGGAAAAGCGCGGCATCTTCCACCCCGGCATAGACGGCGTCCGGATCGGTCAGCGACGGTTCGAGATGCCAGACGCGCTTGAATTCCCACGGATGCTGCGTGCCGTCGTACCATTGATGAGTTGTTAGCGGTTTGCCGGTTTGCGGCGAAGTGTCGTAAACAAATTTGTTGCTTTCGCCTTTGAGCATGCCGTCGGGAGTGGTGGTCGGCTCGCCCGGCGGTGTCCCGGGCTGTATCCAGCTTTTGCCGCCATCATCAGAGCGCTGAATGATCTGCCCGAACCATGCGCTCGTCTGCGACGCGTAGAGCCGGTTCGGATCAACCGGCGACCCCTTGACGTGATAAATTTCCCAGCCCGCAAAATGTGGACCGTCGACTTTCCATTTTTCGCGCTTGCCGTCCGATGTGAGGACGAACGCGCCCTTCCGTGTGCCAGCCAATAATCGTATTCCGCTCATGCCTAGACTTGTAACCGCGGATCCGCCTTCGCCAAGTCCGTTTATGTTAATTCAATGTAACGGAGCTACGGCGTGACAAGTTACGCGGATGAAAACCGGATTTGTTGATCGAACTCTCAACAATCAACGTTCAACCATCAACTGCCCCTAAGAGCTACTTTGCGATGCAAACGTTCTTCGGCTCGGTGAAAAAACGGACTGCTTCGTCGCCGCCTTCGCGGCCGACGCCGCTTGCCTTCATGCCGCCGAAGGGGACGCGGAGGTCGCGCACGAGCCAGCAGTTCACCCAGACTGTGCCGGTGTGAATTTTTTCGGCGACGCGATGGGCGCGATTCAGGTTTTGCGTCCAGACGCTCGAGGCCAGACCGTAGTCGGTGTCGTTGGCGTAACTGATCACTTCCTCTTCGTTGTCGAACGGCGTGATCGTGATGACCGGGCCGAAGATCTCTTCGCGATTGGTGCGGCATGAAACCGGCAAATCGGTGATGACTGTCGGACGAAAGAAGTAACCGCCATGGCAGCGATCGTTAGGCGACTCGGGCGCCGAGCCGCCAAGCACGATCTTGCCGCCTTCTTTCTGCGCAAGATCGACGTAGAACTTTATCTTATCGAGCTGCGTTTTCGAAACCATCGCGCCCTGATCTGTCGTTGGTTCGAGCGGATCGCCAACCTTCAACTTCGACGCTTTCTCGATGAAACGTTCGACGAAACCGTGATACGCCGGTCGCTCGACGAACACGCGCGAACCGCACAGGCAAATTTGGCCCTGGTTGGCGAAGGAAGAGCGCACGCTGCCGGCGATGGCGTCGTCGAGGTCGGCATCTGCGAAAACGATGTTCGGATTCTTTCCGCCCAGCTCGAGCGAAACTTTCTTGAACAACGGCGCGCATGCTTCGGCCACTTTGCGGCCGGTCACCGTGCCGCCGGTGAATGAGATCGTGCCGATCTTCGGATGCGCCGTGATCGCGGCGCCGACGTTTGGGCCAGTGCCATGCACGACGTTGAGCACGCCGTTCGGCAGTCCGGCTTCGCGACAAATCTCGCAGAGCAGATACGCCGTCATCGGTGTCAGCTCGCTCGGCTTCGCGATGGCAGTATTGCCGACTGCGATAGCAGGCGCGATTTTCCAGGTCAACAAATAGAGCGGCAGGTTCCACGGCGAAATCAATCCCGCGATGCCGCGCGGCTGACGCAGCGTGTAGTTGAACGCGACATTGTCGGTGATGTGCGCTTCCGATTCGGTGTGAAGAATCGCCGTGGCAAAAAAACGGAAGTTGGCGACGGCGCGTGGAATGTCGAGCGATCGCGCAAGCGAGAGCGGCTTCCCCGTATCGACCGACTCAGCTCGCGCGACCTTTTCGAGATCGCGCTCGATCAGATCGGCGATGCGCAAAAGAATCCGCGACCGCTCTTGCGCAGGCGTGCGCGACCAATCCGCGAACGCCTTCTCCGCCGCGGCCACGGCAAGATCGACATCGCGGCCGTTGCTGTCCGCGGCTTGCGAATACGGCTTTCCCGTCGCCGGCTCAATGTTGTCCAGATATTTTCCACCGAGCGCCCTAACAAATCGGCCGTCGATGAAATTTTGAATTTGGAGTGACTCAGTGCGCACGGGATGTGGAAAAGTAAACACATGCTGGAAAGTTCGCGAATGCGAGGGCACATGCGGTCCGAGCCGGACTGGCATTAGCACGCGAGGCGCGTCCCCTCCCCAGAGAAGATTGTTGTTGCCGAGAAGGGGTCATTTGTAATTAACTCGGAGTCGTGGAGAACGATATGAAGCAGTGCCCCGACCGGTCGGCCAAAGACAGAGAGATCACAATGAACGAGAAAAATACCGTCGCTGATGTAACCGAAACAAGAAATCCTTCCGCCAACAATGCCGCCAAAGGGTCTAGCCGCCGCAAGTTTTTAGGCCAGGTAGGTGCGGCGCTGACGGGTGGCGTGGTGCTCGGCAAAGCCGCTCTTGCCTCCGCCCAGTCCAACAATCCCGCGCTCGGAGATCGTATTAGTGCGCCGGGTCGCGATCCGCGGGTAAGACGGTCCTTCGCGATCCGCCTTGCGACCGCCCAAGAGGAGGCCCGTATTCCTGTTCCGCCCCATACAACAAACGGCGATGAGGAGCGCTATCACGACAAGTGCGGCACTTACAGCAAAGCCATTCTCCAAGATGGCATTGGCCTGGTGAACTTAAATGCCTTCCAAACCTTCAAGAGGGCTTTGAACAGTGGCAACCCGACAGATTTCGAACACATCATCATGGGCGGCCCGCGGACGCTGAACGGTCCGCAAGGCGGGCTCGCCTTCGGCTTGGAAGGGAGCGATGGCGTGCAGTTTGGGAACGCTCCATGTCCGGGCAATCAGGAAAGCGTAGTCGTTGTCCCGCCCTCGCCCGCCCTCGCCAGTGAGGCCTACGGGACGGAACTGGTCGAGCTGTACTGGGCTTCGCTACTGCGCGATGTAGCGTTTACTGATTACGTTTCGAATGGGACTGCTGCTCAGGCTGCACAAGAACTTTCCGGCATGCCGAGCTACGCAGGCCCGAGAGATGCCAATGGCTATGTCACGCCGACGTTGTTGTTCCGCGGAGCTAATCCGGGTGAGACCATTGGGCCTTACATCTCTCAGTTGTCCATCATTCCCAGTTTTCTGGGTGTGCAGGAAATGAGCCAGCGCATGATCGCCTACGCAGCGGGCATCGATTACATGACCGATCCGACCACTTTCCAACAAGTCCAGAACGGCATCGACACCGGCCTGCAAAACCAGCTGGATCCGCAACCTCGCTTCCTCCACAATGGCCGCGGCCTTGCCACATTTACCCATGTCGATGTCCTGTATCAGGCTTACTTCACCGCGTACCTGGTGCTTAATACTATCGGCGTGCCGTTGAACCCAGGGAACCCCTACGTTAACTCCAGAACGCAGAACGGCTTTGGCACATTCGGTCAACCTGACTTCGCGGCGACAGTAGCGGCCGTTGCTAGCTTTGCGCTGAACTGCGTGTGGTACCAAAAGTGGTATATCCATCTCCGTCAGCGTCCCGAGTCGGGCGGCGCTATCGTCCGCCAAATTCTGACCGGCCACGGCGGCACTCTTAATGGACGTCCGAACAACAACGTTCTCAATTCAACGGCTGTGCAGCAGAGCTTCAACAGGTATGGGGATTACTTTCTTTCTCAGGCATTCCCCGAAGGTTCGCCAACCCATCCGGCCTATCCTACCGGCCATGGCACGGTTGCGGGCGCTTGCATTACTATCTTGAAGTTCTTCTTCGACGGCAATTTCGTCATCCCCAACCCCGTTGTGCCCAGCAGCGATGGGCTTTCACTCCAACCCTACACGGGCGGCGATGCGGGACAGATCACGGTCAACGGCGAGCTCAACAAGCTCGCGCACAATATCTCCTTCGGCCACGGCATTCACTCCGGCATCCACTGGCGCAGCGACACTGACTCATCCATTCAACTGGGAGAGGCCCTGGCGATCAGTATCCTTCAGGATAGAGCGCTGACTTACAACGAGAAATTCACCGTTAGTTTCACCAAAATTGACGGAACGATCGCGACCATTTCCAACCAGTAATCGAGGCGCTAATTCCGTGATGATCATCGAGCCCCGAAGGCTTTCGGGGCTTCTTTCGTTAGAAACAGTTCAGCTCGCCAAGATCGATAACTTCATCTGGCCGAGTTGCAACGCCGCGCCGAGTACGCAATTAAAATT
>QHXE01000638.1:0-1886 GCA_003222835.1 Acidobacteriota bacterium
GAGCGCTTTGAATACTTTGTCGGCGCGCTCGAGTCTGCCAACGGTTTCTCCGAATTGAACGATCCGGAAGAGCAGTACCAACGCTTCAAAGATCAGGTGCAGCAGCGCGAGCGCGGCGACGAAGAGGCGATGGTGATGGATGAAGATTACATTCGCGCGCTGTCTTACGGCATGCCGCCGGCGGCGGGAATCGGAGTGGGCATCGATCGCTTAGTAATGCTTCTGGCCAACAAGCATTCGATTCGAGATGTAATCTTGTTTCCGCACCTGAGACCGGAAAAAGGAGAAGGCAGTAAGCAGGAGGCAGGAGGCAGGGGGCAGGAGGCAGGAAACGAGAACAGTGCGCCATGAGTTTGTGTGTAACTCCTCTGCCAGAGTCTGTCGGAAAAACCGCGTAGCGGCGAAATGTTTATAGAACACGAGCCTGAATTGAAATCTGTGAAGCTCCGTTTAGGAGCGCAACCGAATAACCTTTCGCCCATAAATGGGCTTGCCGGATCGCTGGTCGGGACCTTTTCTATAAACATCGCATCCCTACGGGATTTCCCGACATACTCCTAACTCCCAAAGCGAGAGGGAGAGGCGTATGATGCTCTTTCGATGAACTGATTCCGCATCTACGCAGCGCGCGGACGGTCTCACGCGCGCCGGAAAGTTAACGAAGGCGAAGCATTGCGACGACGTAAGATCGATGGATGTCCGATAGCCGGAGCGCTCCAAATGGTGGGCGACAAGTGGACCATGCTGGTCGTCCGCGATCTGTCCGCCGCACCGAAACGCACGACGGAATTGCTCGAAGACCTGCATCCGATCAGCAGCCGCACTTTGCTGGCCCGGTTGCAAGAGATGGAACGCGACGAGTTATTGCTACGGAATGATTACGGCGGTTTGCCGCGGAGGGTCGAGTATGAATTGACTGAGCGAGGCCGCCGATTGATTCCTCTCCTGGACGCGTTGATGAAGACGGGCCAGGCGTTGGAGTGCAACGAATGTGAAGACCGTAAGGTGCAAACAGGCTACTACTGCGATTTCTGTCCGATGCCGCGCGAAGAATTTTCTGCTACCGAACAACCGTATCGCGACGAACCTCTACCGGCTCGCGAACCCGATCGTCAGCCTATGACCGCACCCGCACGGCGCGATAAAGATGATTCGATTGTGCTGCTGTGAATCGAACACCCACCTCAGAGAAAATTCCGGAATGGACGAAGTGAGCAAGACGAAAATCGATCGATTGGGCGGTAGGTTAAGAAAAGGAAATATCGACGAAGGTGACCTGCAACTCCTCGATAGTTATCGATTGTCCTTTGCGGAGCCTTATGAGCTCATTGTCGGAACCATTCGAAATGATCTAAGTTTGGAACCGACTGGACGTCCTGCAAAATCGACTAGTTCAATATCCGAGAAGTTGCGTAGAGAAAGCATTCGATTAACTCAGATTCAGGATATTGCTGGCTGCAGGTTGGTCGTCTCAGACATCATAGAGCAAGATAAAGTTGTCGAGTCCTTAGTCAGGCTTTTCTCCAATGCATCGATCGTAGACCGACGAAGCATACCAAGCCACGGTTATCGGGCGGTCCACGTAATCGCCAGCGTTCGAGGAAAATCAGTTGAGATACAAGTCCGAACATCATTGCAGCATCTTTGGGCGGAACTCTCGGAAAAATTTTCTGACGTGGTCGACCCGGCGATTAAGTATGGAGGCGGAGACGATGTGATTCAACAAATCTTAATGAGAGCGTCCAACCTAGTTAACATTTGCGAGAAATCATCGCTGCGAGACGAGCTCCCAGGTGAGGTTAAGCAAACAATTGGAGAGGTTCAGACCAATTTGCAACGGCTGATGCTAAACTTGCTCGAGGGCCTCAAAAGGAGACGGTAGTGCT
>QHXE01000638.1:1958-7048 GCA_003222835.1 Acidobacteriota bacterium
GCTTAATCGCCAGGGGGTTGAGCACGAAGTCGTTATCCTGGAGGCCGCAAGCGAGGAAGCTGTAAGACGCACTCATCGTCGCTACTTTGAGAACTTGGAAGAATTATTAAAGGCCTCCTAAAACCGTAGCAAATCCTACCGCACGTTCATTCATCCCCAACCAGAGCCTCTTCAGGCTCGTTCAGCACCACCTCGCCATCGGCCCTAATTATCCTTAGATGGTCGGGGCTGATGTGCTCACCTTCCATCGTGAGTTCTTCGCCGGTTGGCATCTCCACCGGCAAGTGATCGAGAAAACGCTCCGCGTCCAGAGCTGCCATGCAACCGGTCCCGGCGGCGGTGACTGCCTGGCGATAGACTGAATCCTGGACGTCGCCACAGGCGAAGACGCCGGGAATGTTCGTGGCTGTGGAACGGTGGGATGTCTTGATATAGCCGACGTTGTCCATATCGAGTTGGCCCTTGAAGAGATCGGTGTTGGGTTTGTGGCCGATGGCGATGAAGACTCCTTCGCAATCCAGCGTGAAATGTTCCTCGTCAACCGTGTTTCGAATGCGGACGCCGGTAACTCCGTGTTCTTGCGTACCCAGAATCCCTGCCACCTCGGCGTCCCAAATAAATTCAATCTTCTCGTTGCGAAACGCTTTCTCCTGCATAATCTTTGACGCGCGCAATTTGTCACGGCGATGGACCACGTAAACTCTCGCAGCGTAACGCGTCAGGAAGGTCGCCTCTTCCATGGCGGTGTCGCCGCCGCCCACTACGACGAGACGCTTGTTGCGAAATGCGGGCAGCGGTCCGTCACAGGTCGCGCATGCGGAAACGCCATTGCCGCCGAAACCCTTCGGCGTTTTAGCCTCGCCGGGAACGCCCAGCCACTTCGCAGAAGCGCCGGAAGCGATAATCAATGTCTCGGCTTTGATAATGCTGTCGTCCGTGACCAGCGTGAATGGGCGCTCGCTGAGATCGACATACGTGATCCATTCTTCCAGGTACTCGGTCCCAAAACGTTCAGCCTGCTTGCGAAACTCGACCATCAAATCGGGGCCTTGGACGCCTTGCGAAAAGCCGGGATAATTCTCGACTTCGGTGGTAATCATCAACTGGCCGCCAGGCGTGGTTTGCTTTTCAGCATCGGAGGGCGCATCAATCAGTAATGGGTTGAGATTCGCTCGCCCGGTATAAATTGCGGCGGTTAGCCCGGCCGGTCCCGAACCAATGATCACGACCTGACGGCGAAGTTCTTGTTTAGCCAAGCTGTATTGGTCTCCTTCCATCGTGTCAGAACCGAGAGCGGTATCGACCGGATCGTTGGGTACGCAGGCGTCTCGCCTGCTTAGTACACCACGGGCAACAAAACACATAAGCAGGCGAGACGCCTGCGTACCCATCTCTCCCGGTTCTGACGCGGCTGCATACTGTATCGCAGGAAATCTATTGGCGTTTTCGGTTGCGCGTATAGTATAACTATTAGCGTACGAGTTAGTCGAACCAGGCAGGCCCCAGCCAATACCGTGGCCTAAAATTCGGATCCACCTTGCGGTTCGGCCACGTTTTTGCGAGAGCACGTTGAGCAGAGACTCGGACGAAAAGAACAATAACGCTTCGGCTCGCCCAATCCGGTGCGTCGGTGTGCTCGGCGCGGGCACGATGGGCCACGGCATTGCTCAGGTAGCCGCGGCTGCGGGCTATGGCGTCGTCCTGCGCGATGTTAATGCCGAAGCGCTCGCGCGCGGCGTGCAAGCGATTGAACGAAATCTCGCGAAAGGCATCCAACTTGGCAAGATCACGGAGCAGCAGCGTGACGAGATCTTACAGCGAATCCGTGGCGCCACGCGAATCGAAGAAATTAGTGGAGTCGACCTGGTGATTGAAGCTGCTCCGGAGAATCTCGAGCTGAAACAGAATCTGTTGCGCGCATCCGAAAGCCTGCTTGATAACGACGGCATTTTCGCGACCAACACTTCGTCACTTTCGATCGGCGAAATTGCTTCCGCGGCCTCGCGTCCGGAAAATGTTGTCGGCATGCATTTCTTCAATCCGGTTCACATCATGCGCTTAGTCGAAATTGTAGTGGGCGCGCAAACCAGCGAAAGCGTTACCGAGAGGGTGCGCGAAGTCGCCACGCGAATGAAGAAAGAGCCGATCATCGTGCGCGACGTGCCCGGATTTGCCTCGAGCCGCCTGGGCGTGACGCTGGGATTAGAAGCGATGCGAATGGTTGAGCAGGGTGTGGCCAGCCCGCGCGATATCGACACGGCGATGGAACTCGGCTATAACCACCCGATGGGTCCCTTGCGCTTAACCGATCTGGTGGGCTTGGATGTGCGTTTGAATATCGCTGAATATTTGTATCGCAAGCTGGGCTCGGACACTTTTCGTCCACCGGAGATTCTGCGCCGGATGGTGAGCGAAGGTAAGCTCGGCAAGAAGAGCGGCGAAGGTTTTTACAATTGGAGCGAGCAGGAGAAGAGCCAGCGGGCATCTATCAGCTAGGTCGTTCAATCGAACCTCGGGGAGCGCCAACGAGACTGTGGCAACCGTTATGAACACGCCGCACCAACAGGAAGAGAGACGTTTCGCTCTGCGCATGGCTTTGCGGCTGCCGATCGTTGTCTCTGGCCGCTCGGACGATGGCGCTGCCTGGAGCGAACCGACTGAGACTGACGACATCTCAACTTCCGGCGCGCTCTTTCATCTAAATCAAAAAGTGAGCATCGGAGAGAAACTTTACATTCGCGCCCACCGGCCCGATGGTTCTGCAACTGAGACGACGGCGACTGTCGTGCGTCTTTCACCGGCCATTTACGGCACAGCGCGCGTGGGCGTGCAGATCGCCGAGCCCGCTGAAAGTTGGGCGCGTCTGTTTGTTTCCTGGGTGGCCGACGAACAAGCTGCGGCGCCGGGTGAAGGCTCCTCTTAATCTGATTTCGATCCAAACCATTTTCCATTTGTCATTGGCGAGGTACAGTCAATGTCGTCGTCACGGGTGTGAAGACTGCTTCACTATCAGAACGTGACAGGTCGCTTTGCTGCAATGGCAAATAAAAAATGACAAATGGAAAATGGTTCGTCTTTGTGGTTAACTTTCCAAGCAGAAAATGGAGCGAATTAATTGAGTCAAACCTACGAGACGGTTCTGGTCGAACGCCGCGAGCGCACCGCAATCATTACGATTAATCGGCCAGAAAAACGAAATGCCTTGAATATTCAGACGCGCGCGGAAGGCGCGGCGGTTCTGGATGAATTGCGCGCGGACGATTCCGTTCGCGTAGTCATTATCACCGGCGCCGGCGATAAAGCTTTTATTGCCGGCGCGGACATCGCCGAGTTCGCCGAACGCACAGCGATTACCCAACGCGAAGTGATGCTGGAACGTTCGCTCTTCAACGCGATCGACGGTTTTCCGAAACCGATCATCGCTATGGTCAACGGGTATTGTCTGGGTGGCGGATGCGAGGTAGCGCTGGCGTGCGATATCCGCATCGCCAGCGAGAAGGCCTCTTTCGGACAGCCTGAGATCAATCTGGGCATCATTCCCGGCGGCGGCGGCACGCAACGCCTGACCCGACTTGTTGGCGAAGGCAAAGCGATGGAACTAATCCTGACTGGTGAGATCATAGACGCGCGCACAGCATTCACACTGGGGCTGGCGAATCACGTCGTGCCTGCGGATCAACTGGAAACGAAGACGATGGAGATTGCCAATCGCATCGCTGAGAAGAGTCCGATTGCGCTGCGGCTGGCGAAGGAAGCAATCAAACTCGCCTCGCGTTCGAATTTAGATGAAGGCTTGCGCCGCGAAGTCGATCTGTTCGCGCTCTGCTTCTCCAGCGAAGACAAGGACGAAGGTGTGAAAGCCTTTCTCGAGAAGCGCAAACCCGAATTCAAAGGAAGATAAACCTGGGTACGCAGGCATCCTGCCTGCTAAGTCCTGCTTTGAGGTGGCCACGCACGACAACAACTTTGAGCGACTTAGCACAAAACAAATGGGCAGTAATTAGCGAGCGCGGGCGCGAAGCCGCGGACCTGACCTACGAAGAGGCGCGCCGATTAGTGCACAAGCTTGCCGGCGAAGGACGCCATGGGCTCTGCATCATCACGAATGAAGCAGCCAGTCGAATGTCTGCTACTACAGATAAACCGACCGGATCGCTAGCGCAGTCGAACCAAGCTATTTGACCGCCACCCGTCCAAAGCTCCAGAGGAGCAGCATCCTCATAGAAACAGCTCGCGAACCGATTCCAAGCTCTGTCAGGAGCGACCTGTCCTCTCAACTCAATACGCTGCCACGCCTAAAGGAGTTTAGGGAGATGATTATTCACCGTTACCTATGAACATGTCGCTCGAGCGCCAAGCAAAGCTGGGTGTTTCTTACTAGGTGAAAGTCCGAGTCGAGAAAGGTCTAACCAACTACTCGTACCGAGTGTTGCAGCCGTGAGGAGGAGGAGTCAAGACCGAACGAAACGGTTGAAGCGTACACAGGGAATCACGCAGGCCGTAGGGGAGACCGCACTCCCTGAAGCTTGATACAGCCTCGTTAGTGCCGATGATGCGAAGTCGTTTGTGCATCGCTACCGAGTAATCAATCTCAGCTTTCGCCCCGCTAGTGGTGCCGACGAAGATGAGGCGTCCTTTCAAGACGAGTGCATCAAGATTGGCTTTCAAATACGCCGCGCCGACCAAATCGAGAATCACATCCACGCCCGCATCATTTGTCCACCGCTTAACGGCCTCTGCAAACTCTGAACTGTCGTTCGCCACGACAACTGACTCAGTAAGACCGAACTCTTTCGCTCTGGCAAGCTTCTCCGCGGTCCGCGACGTACCGTATGCGATTGCCCCGGCAGCGTTGACAAGTTGGCTGGCCGCGGTACCGACGCCGGATCCCGCGGCGTGAATCAAAACGCGCTCGCCCATTTGCAAGCGACATTGGGTGAACAGCGCGTCGTGCGCCGTCATGAAGACTTCCGGAATCGAGGCTGCTTCCGCCCAGTCAAGATTCGCTGGAATCTCGGCGAGCGTGCTTTCCGGTACCGTCACAAATTCCGCTTGCGCTCCGCCACCAGTAATTCCGAAAACACGATCGC
>QHXE01000639.1 GCA_003222835.1 Acidobacteriota bacterium
CCAGCACTTCCTGTAACGCCGGTACTCGCCCGGCAATCACCGGCGCGCCGCAAGCCATTGCTTCCAGAGGCGGCAAGCCAAAGCCCTCGTATAGCGATGGGTAAATGAAGATACGGCAGGTCGAGTAGAGCGCGCGCAATTCATCGTCATCGAGGTAACCGGTAAACAGCAGGCGATCGCCTATTCCGGAATGCTTGATAAACGAGAACGTTTCATCCATCAGCCATCCTTCACCGCCCGCGATAACGAGCTGCGGTCGCAGAGATGTCTGCCGAACGATCTGATCGAACGCTTTCAGAAGCGTCAGCAGATTCTTGCGTGGTTCGAGCGTGCCGACGAAAAGCAGAAAGTCATCTTCGATAGCCAGCCGTCTCCGCGTCTCGAGGGTTTGTTCTGAAGGAACGCGCCTGAAACTCTGCCGCGCCGCAGACGCGATTGCGATCACTTTGTTTGCCTTGACGCGTAGATGTTCGCAGACTTCTCGCTTCACGCTCTCGGTCGGCGTGCAGATCGTGAATCGTGACCACGGTGCGGCGATTCCAAAACGGCACTTCAAAGTTGGTCCCATGAAAAAGGTCGAACCGCGCTTTCGTTGCATAAAGCGGTAATCCGATCGCCCACCAGTGGCCGCGAATCCGAGCTGTTTCGCGATGCACGGCGCCAAGGTTGGAAAGGTTTGCATGATTGATTTCTTCGAGCGCGCTGGAGTTAAAGGGCGCCGGTGAAACCAATTCGAATTGATCTGATGGAGCTATGAGAGCGAGGGCGCGCGCAAGTTCTAGAGTGTAATGACCAACACCGGTCCTGGGTTCAGCCAGCGGATAGCCGTCTAATCCAACGCGCATTTAAGAGTCGAAGACCATTCATTTTCCCATTTATCATTTGACATTATTTTTCATCTGTCATGTGTCATTTTTGATGTCGGCAGCTCACGGCTTAGAGTTCAAGCTTTAGCTTGCTTTTCTCGTAAAGAAGCAACCTAAAGGTTGAACTCTTAACAGTGTTTTCGGCGGATCAATTGGCAAATGAAAGATGTCAAATGACAAATGGAAAATGGAAAGATCCCTACTGACCGAATCGCTTCAGATACTCGCTTGATGTGATGAAGGCTTTAACCATCTCGGCCTTCACAAAATCGCCGTTAAATTGATTCAGCTTCGTCAACCAGAAGTTGTAACCTGAAAAGTCCGAATCAGGAGCGTCATTTGGATTGCGGCGCAAATAGCCAAAGTATTCCATCAGCACAAAGGCCCGATTGAATTCCTGCTGTGCCAGCATCGAATCTTCGGCCACATCGCGCAAAGCACGCGCTCGCGCCGCCGGATCCGAGGGTGTCGTTGAATTGAACTCCGTGATTGCCTTCGAGTGGTTTGGCGCGGCATTCGGCGTTAAGCCGGCATTCGTATAAAGTGCGTCGACAAACTGCTGAGCAGTCAGAGACATTGGATAAGCTGAAGTGAAGCGCGCTCGTTGCACAAAAGCGGTCATGAAGTTCTGCTTGTTAGTTTCCAATACCTGCTCCCAACCCGTTTGGCCAACAATCAAGCCTTGCCCAATCTGCTGCGTGTCGGGTAGGAATTCGCTAAACGCGATAGGAACGGTTGCTCCCGCGATGTTTCCGTAGGCCGCTTTGTCGGTGCGGTAGACGAGGTAGCCTGTCTGCTGAAACTCAGTCGAGAGGAAGAAGGCCGCCGAAACGTTCACGCGCTGAGCGTTGATGCATTGCTGATCGCTGCCGCACGAATTGATTTGATTGGTCCAAAACGCGAGACCACTCGCGTCGGGTTCGCGGTTCAGAAAGTCGAGATACTGCTGCCGCACAAACGCATCGGGATTACTAATCGGCGAAGGTGTTGGCGTCGGCGTCGGCGTGGCTGGCGGCGCAATGATAGTTATGTGCGGTGGATCGGTAGCAGTCGTGCGACTCGATGCGAGGCCCACGGACACTACGATTGGTTGATCGCCGCTATCGACGGTCGCCGGCAATGAGAAATCAACTTTATCCGTGCCGGGCAGATCGTCAGGCACATTCTGATTTGGCACAATGGCAGTCGTCCCTATTGTGACGTTGATTCCAGAAGCAAGCGTGGCGCGGACTCCCGTCAGGAAGACACGGAGAAGCGTGGCTACCTGGTTGCCAGTACCATCATCAGTGGTGACGTTGAACGGCTCGCCGATGCAAGTGGTGTTCGGCGTATTCGGGTTGGTGACATTGCACACTTTGGCGCGACCGGCGGGCCCGTTTGTACTCGTAAAGATGTCAGGCTGAGCGCTCACAATAACGAGTACACCGCGAATCACAGTTCCGTTGTTATTGATAACGATTGAATACGTGCCCGCTCCCAGGCCGATGGGCACGACAAACTTGATCTGCGCAGAACTCAAGGCAAAAAGTCCGCACGCCGCTCCATTGATGGATACTGAGACGCCATTCAACTCGATCGGCAACGCCGGGGCGCGCTTTGATTCAGAAGCATTGGCGTCGAGCACGGTTGCGCTCGCGGGCGCGAGGCTGACGCTCGCTTTCGCCAGAGCAAGTTCGGGGACGGACTCGGCGTCGGACTTCCGGTCGGCGTTGGCGTCGGACTGGCTACGGGCACAGCGAGCTGACTGGCGCCGGTAAACAACGAAAGCGTGGCCGTCGATTCAGTCGCGATAGTCGGTGATAAGTGATAGTAAACCTCGCTCGAACCATCGGGGTTGCCGCCTCCAAGTTCAGTCGCGGGGATACTAAACGCCATTCGCTTTCGAGAATTGCTGGGCAGCCCGCGCAGGCCGACAAAAACGCTTCCGGTCGGAATACTCGTGAGCCGCGTGAATGGTCCGGTCGATATTACGGGAAGCGGAGCGAGAAAGATCTGCGAGGCACGAATCGGGTTCAATCCGGTATTGTCCTGATCGGCCGTTGGGAATGTTCCATCCGGCATGAAGTTCAATGCAGACGTGAACACTACTGATCCCGGCTTCAGCGCCACATCAAAAGCGCGCGGACCAAGCTGAGCAAAACTATCGTGGCTAACGTCGTAGACAAAACCCACATAGAAATTCCCGTTGGTTGTATTCCCTTTCGGATCATTCGCCAACGATTCGAAGGCAATAAAATTCCCGTCGCGGCTGAGGCGGCGGCCACGGCTGAAAATATTAGCAGTGCTAGTTGTATCGGGAATTGGCGTCGGCGCTGGAGTGGCGTTGGGGCTCGGACTCACCGTCGGACTCGGATTGGGCACACCGTCTTTGGTCTTGGTAACCTGCCTTAAGCCGCTGACCGCAGTACCGTTGAAATTCCCGACGTAAATCTCTGCGTTTCCAACTCCGCCGCCGTCGTCATTCGCTCCTGCGAGGTTTGCGTTCGAGACAAATGCCAGCACCGATCCATTACCAGAAAGAGACGGGTTCTCGTTGAAGATGGGATTTGTAAGAAACCCGTTGGTAAGATGGTCTGTCGTGAAGGTGACTTGGATAAAGGTCAAAGTTGGATTGCTGACATTCACCAGGAAAATTTCCGGCATCGCGATTATCGTCAGCCACTACAGGCGATCTTGTCGACGATCCAGGCATAGGAGGTATGCTGGCCTTAGTGTCCGTGATGCGCCTGAAGCTTCCCGTCGTCAAATCCTGAAATGGGACTTCCGCGCCCGACGAAAGATCCGCGGTGTCTGGAACCGTGAACTGATAGGTCCAGACCTCCTGATTCCCATCCGTAGCCAAGGTGCTCGCGCCCGGCGCATTGGAATCGCTGCCATCAAAGTGCGCGGGGCTCACCGGCGCGTTCGAACTAAAGACGATCGTGTAGGTGCGCCGGCCGGCAACCAACTGCGGCTCAAGACTAATCATCGGTCGGTTGTTGCTGATCTCAATCGCGACGCTGCTGTTATCGACCGGCGTCGGCGTTGGAAAAGGCGTCGGCGTCGGACTGACTGTTGGAGATGGACTGACTGAAGGACTCGGACTGGGTCTGGGGCTGACGGATTCAAAACGCTTTTCGTGTTCGTGAGCTGAAAACTTCGCCGCTGCGCGTAATCGTACAAAAAGATTTCACGATTGCCATCTTCGTTGTTGCGGGCGTTCGGGTTCGGAGTTCCGCTGGCATTGAATGTTGCGACCTTCTCCGTGGCAATGTCACCGCTCGATTCAATCACGACGAAGCGCCCATTCGCCGTCATGTCGCCGGCAAACGAGTCTCGCGCCGAACTCGTGACCTGAGAAACAAACGGATCGGGCGTGAAGTTAGTCGTATTTTGGGCGGAGGAAGAAAACGCTCCGGCGACGAGCATGCACGCAGCCACCGCACATAGGAAAGCGTAAACCAGTCTTGACATTAAGATAGCGAACGAACGATCAACTGCTTAAACCGGGCCATCTGGGGTTCTGAGCCAAAGTTGAACACTATAATTTTTAAGCAGTCAGGCCGGATATTGTACGCATTCGGCTGCGGCAACCGCAAGCCGTCAAAAGTCCGATAAGCTTTAGCTTGTCGATCGTCGCGACAAACTGAAGTTTGTCGGACATTCGCTTAGTTTCCGGCCATTGGCTGCTGGTTGCTCCGGGAATTCAATCGCTAATGATCCGCCAACTGAAGTTGGAGGCTTGACTTTGGTCATGCGCGAAGAAACTCCGCTAGGAGTTCAATGTTTATAGATCGTAAGCCGTCAAGATGCATCCCGGAACTCCTTTAGGAGTTCAATGAGACCGTGGCGCGAACTGCTGGGCGGCATCGCACTCCTAAAGGAGTGCCGGGGACTAAATCTCGTTGATCCTGCTATAAACATTCAACCACTACGTGGTTGTAACCCTCGCCACTGCTACTTACGCCGGTCCGAACCGTTTGCGATACTCGGTGGACGTAATAAATGCTTTGACCATCTCAGCGGCCACGAAGTTTCCATTGAAGGAATTCAACTTGTTTAGCCAAAATTCAAAACCCGTGTAGTCCGCATCCGGAAAGTCGTTAGGGTTGCGTCGCAGATAACCAAAGAACTGCATCAGCACAAACGCGCGGTTGAACTCGGCGTTGTAGAGAGTCTGGTTTTCTGCGATCGCTCGCAAGACTTGCGCCCGCGTCATCGTGCCGTTGGTGAGCGCCTGGACCAGATTGTCCCGGTCCGATTGCGATAGGGCTCCGCCCGAATTTGTGTTCATCGTGTTGACAAACTGTGCGGCCGTCATCGTTAAAGGAAAGGCCGTTTGGAACCGCGAGCGAGTGACAAACTCTTCGGTAAAGGCCTGCTTGTTATTCTCCAATTGCTGTTGCCAGTCTCCGACGTTAACGACTACACCTTGTCCGATTTTCTGCGTGTCCGGCAAAAATTCACTCAACCTGACTACCGGCACTTGTAATGTGTGTGCGCCGCCCGTGGTTGAATTGCCCGTGCTGCTGCCGAAAGCGACTTTGTAAATCCGTTCGACCAGGTAACCTGTGTTTTGGAATTCGATCGAGATGAAGAAGGCAGCCGAACTGTTGATGCGCTGCAGATCAGTGCATGAAGGTTTCGGCGTGCAGTTGTCGATATTATTCGTCCAGAATGAAAGGCCTGCGGAATCCGCCTCGCGGTTCAGGAAATCGATATAGTGCTGGCGTACGAAGAAGCTTGATACGTCTATTTGGTTTGGGCCGTTGGACCCGTCGTTGTCATTGATGGTGATGGTGAGCACGGACGGCGAACCAAGCGATACGTTAATGCCCCCGGGATTACTCAAAGTGAGCGAAAAGGTCTCCGGGCCCTCGGCGTACGAATCGTCCACAATCGGGATCAAAATATTCTTCGCGGCCTCGTTGGCGGCAAAATTTAGGGTTCCCGATGTGGCGATATAATCGCAGCGCGCCGATGCTGCGCCATTCGTAACACTACAGTCGTTGTTTCCCGCATTGTCACTGGTGGCGTAATTTACTGACGCCGGAAATGAAATATCGCCACTGCGAGTGATCGTGATTGTCATGCTCACTTGGCCTTCGGTGATTGACTGGGAAGACGAACCCTGGAATTGGACCGTCGACGATCCGGGGCTAATCAACGGAATCTCCCACACCCCGCGTCCGTGCGTGCCCGCGCGCAGAATTCTGTTGCTCGGTTGAATCGCCAAATCAAAAACAGCGACGCGCGGAAAGCCGGCGCCAAAAGGAGCCCAATTTGCTCCGCCATCCGTCGAGCTATAGACTCCGATGTCCGTTCCGGCATACAAGACGTTCGAGTTCAACGGATCGATCACCAGCGCGTTAATCGGTATGCTGGGAATGCCATTGGCGGCCGCATTCCAAATCGGCGCTGCCGGTGAAGTGCCCGAAGCCGCTACCAGATTCGTGATTTTCCAGATGCCCTGGCCCGCGGGAGCGTAAAACGAAAACGCTACATAGGCTGTGTTCTTATTATTCGGGTCGATTACCACGCGGCCTACAAACTTATTCGCGCTTCCGTTTGGATTTGCGGGGAACGACGCGCTCGTAATATTGACGAGAGTCGACGAACCGGTAGAAGTCGCCCATATCTGGCCGCCCGCCAAACCAACCATGCGAACGTTGTCACCCTGGGGCCAAATTGCGATCGAACTTATGGGACATGGAGAGCCCAGGCTGCCACACGCCGCGGAATTGATCGGCGCCTGACTGGCGACCGTCATAGTGTCACCTCGATCCGTCGATCGATAAAGACGGTCAGTACCGAAATACAAAGTGTTCGGCGCTCCCGGACCCAGGGCCATCGGTGCGTAGAACAACACGTTATCGTTTATGTTTATACCGTTCTGAAGATAGGCGGCTGTGCCATCGCAGGGAACAGGCGTCAAGACATTCGAGCCACCGAATGCGCCGCGTGTTGGCCAGGAATCCTGTAGAGGCAAACAAGCGGTATTAACAGTGCGATCAAAGCCGATCTGCTCGCCTGTAAAATTATAGAACGTGTGGTACATCGTGACGTTGGTAGTATTGGTCGCGCTCTGATCGATTAGCGCATAACCGCCGTCCCCGCCTTCAGCGTTCCTCCAATTGCCGGGCGAAGTCTGCTGATACTCGGTTCCATTGTCCTGCGTTCCTCCGATCATCAGGTCCCGGTCGAGCGGATGTACCGCAATACCTTGAAACTGAAGAGTATTCAGCGAAGCCTTATTAAGATTTGTCCAGGCGCTCCCCGCGTTACCGCTCGAAGATCGCTTCCACACGCCACCATCGTTTCCGGTGAAGATCGTCGTGCCGGCTCCGTCATAAACCAGCGCGTGCGAGTCAGCATGAAGGCTGTTATCGTCGCGAGTAAACGATAAGCCGCCATTGGTAGACTTCTTCATTCCATCAGCGCAGCCACCACGTGCGTTCCCCCCAAGATAGACCTCATTAGGATCGTTCGGATTAACCGCAATTGGCATGTCGTAGTCGCACTGTCCATCGCAGAAGCCACCTCCGCCGGTAAGCTGAGTCGACCACGTCGCGCTAAGATTAAAGGGATCGATCTGCTTCCGCAGTGCTCCGCTTCCCGAGGAAGTGCATCCCGGAGTAGAGGTCGGCGTTTCGCTGGTCGCTGCGTAAGCTGTAACCACCGATGCTACTTTGTTGATTGCAAAGCTTGCTCTTGTATTGTTGGGCAGAGATAAAACTCGAGTAAAACTCGCCG
>QHXE01000640.1 GCA_003222835.1 Acidobacteriota bacterium
ATACCTGATTAAAGTGAAACGCGCCGCAGGACGACCGAAAGACTTTGAGGCGATCGCGGAGCTCGAAGCAATTCTTGAAGAGAGGCAGCAGGCAAACAATCAAAATCTCAAAGCGAACTCTTCATCACAATAATCGATTCGATGCCAGCCAATGTCCTCCATCCACAACCAGCACTGCGCCGTTAATGTAGCTGGCTGCGTCGGAGCAAAGAAACACCGCGGCATTCTCGATGTCTTTGATCAAGCCAAAGCGGCCAAGGGGAACTCTCTTGCGAAGTTTCTCTTTGATCGGCTCAGGAACCAGCCGCTGCATTCCTTCGGTGTCTTCGATTGGGCCAGGTGCGATGGCGTTGACGCGAATTCCGTAACGTCCCCATTCAACCGCGAGATTCTTGGTTAGCGCGTCGACGCCGGCTTTCGCCGCTGAAACGTGAAGCTGCATCGGCGTGCCGAGGTAATGCAGCGTCGCGCTGATGTTCAGGATCTGGCCACGGTTCTTTTTTAATTCAGCGAACGCTGCGCGACAAACATTGAACGTGCCTTTCAGATCGATATCGACGACAGTGCCGAAGCCGTTTGGTGAAAGCTCCTCCGCGGTACAGAGAAAATTTCCGGCAGCGCCATTGACGACGATATCAATTTTGCCGAAGCGTTCGACAGTTGCAACAATTGCTTTTTCAACTTCTTCGGGTTTGCGCACGTCAGCGGCGGCGGCAAAAGCTTCTCCGATGGAGGTGTCTTCTGAATGAGCACCCTCCCTCACGGTCGGGTTTCTGCCTCTGGCGTCGTTGATCGCTTTGGCGGCGGGTTCGAGATGTTCAATACTGCGGCTGACGAGCGCCACGTTAGCGCCTGCTTCCGCCAGCGCACGCGCCACACCGCCCGTGATTCCGGTACCGCCGCCTGTCACGAAAGCAACGTGGTCTTTTAGAATTCCGTCGGCGAAAACTGCGCGACTCGTATTCATTTACCCAAGGAGCAAACCCGTTCGAATCAGAGAGATCTCAACTCAGCGATAAGGCACCGGCGCGAAAGTCCAGATTGAGTTCCTGACTGCGGAAGAAATCTAATCCCAGCAACCCATCAACGCCGGCACTCGGCGGGAGGGTGTGGGCTATTACATTAAGATCCAGGCGCTCTTGTCCCAGCGCAACGATTTCGCACCACCGCAAGACGCGGCGCGTACTCAACACCACTGCCCGTAGTCATTTCCACTCTCTCAGCCGCCAACGAAGGATCGTAACCCATCGCTAAAAGTAAGCCACTATTGATCGTCGTCGTGGTCGCACCTGTATCAAGCGCAAGCGTCAGGGTGCCCGTGAATGAATAACTCACACTACAACCTCTGAGCCTTCTGGTATTTCACCTGTATAGAGAATCGCGAATCGTTTGGGACGAACGGCTATCGCTTTACGATATACCTCGTCTCTGTCTTTGCTGTGATGAACGACTTTTCCCTTCACAACCTCGAGCTGTTCGTTAGTTTCGGGTTCCACAACTAAAACCCACTCTGAGTCAAACTCAGATTCAATCTCAGCGTTCGTCATCACTTTTTCCATAGCAACTCCCTTTTACTTCAGCATAATCGAGGCTTCTAGTGTCGGCAGATAAGATCAGCCGCCCGGAATAAACGGCCGCGATTGGACTATATAAATCTGGCCTTTCATAAAAGCCCACTCGATATCCTGATCCTTTCCGCCAAAGACCCGCTTGATATTCGCCGCGGCCGTGGCCAGACGACGAACAACATCGTCACTCAACACGAACCGCTCGCCGCTGATCGGAATTTCCTTGATCCCGCCACGCTCGTCAAAGGTAAGCAGACTGTCCTCCTCTGATCGCGTCAACACCTGCACGGCGTTCGCTTGCGGCCGATAGACGACCTGCTCGGCGATCCGCTGTCCTTCGACGACTTTCATTCCCAGACCACGTTTGGCGCTGATGTAGACGGCCGGGTCCTTATCTTCGCGATTGAATGGATCGGCGGTGATCATCACGCCCGAGCTTTCTGAGTTGATCCCTTCCTGAATCAGCACCGCCATAAAGATTTTCATATGATCGATGCCGGCACGCTCGCGCGCTTCGTATGCTTCAAAGTTCCACACCGAGGCCCACACAAACTTGATCGCTTCGATCAGTTGTTCGTCACCGCGGACGTTTGGCTGCGTGGAATACAATCCGGCGCCGTTGAAGTTCGGCAAGTCTTCACTGTTGGTCGAGCTGCGCGCGAAGACTCCCTTGGTTCCGAACTCGGCCTGCAAGCGTCGGAGAACCTCGACTCGCAGTTGTGGGTTCATGGTTCCGCGCTGGATCTGCTCACGCATTCTCGTGAGATAAGCGCGACGATACGCGGGATCGTGGACGAACTTCTGATCGTTCAGCATCTGATAAATTGCATCGTCCAGTTTGTTCTCTCTTAGAAATTGATCGTAGTAAAAGAATGGAATCGTGAAGCCGGGCGGCACTGCGAACCCTGGCAGATGCGCGTGAATAATCTCACCCAAGTTCGCGGATTTTGCTCCGTAAGCCACGACTGAGGAAGCGCGTTGCTCACTCAAAGCCGCCAGACGAGTTACAGAAAGATCGGAACGCGGCTTCATCACATCCAGCCGCTCCTTCAATCTCTTCTGGTATTCATCAAGAGCTTTCAGGTCAGCACGCTTGATTGAATAAGTATCGCGGCGCGCGTCGAACTCAACCCACCAACCGTTATATTGCTTGAACAACTCCTGCGCGTTCTTGATGTAAACGTTCGGAATTCCCCAGCCTTTCGCCAACAGATTGATGTGCGACAGCGGTGTCGAAGGCTTGGTCGTGATGATTCCCGCGACCGGCGGAAGTTGCACCGGCACTTCATCGAGCACCAGAATTTCGTTGAAACCGATCTCGACGTGCTCGTCGAGTCTGGGAATGACGTGAATACGGCCCAACCCTTTGGCCACGTTTAATGCCTGATAGTCCTGCTCTTTTGAAATGTCAGTCTGAAGCACGCGTTGCAAGCCCGGAATGCTTGCTGAAACTTGCTCTTGCCGCAGAGAGTTTGGCTTGAAAACAACCGGAACAAAGAAAGACTTGTTGATAATATCCGATGCCAGTTTAATTTGATCTGCCGGAATCAGATCGCCTTCCCAGAATTCGAACGTCCAGCGGCGCACCGGAGTCTGATAAGCGATCGTACCCATAATGAAACGACGATTCGCCTTCAGATAGTTATTCTCAAAAAAGACCTGGCCACGTTCCAACGAGAGATACGTGCCGTTAACGAAATCTTTGTGAAAGGGGTATCGCTTCGTGTTGACGTAATGGATGCGATTGCCGCTCTGACGGTCAATGACGAACAGCGCGTGCGGCAACGCGTACGGCGTATTCGGATCGTAGACGACCGCGAGCGAATCGAATTCAGCGCGTGAATGGACGGCGGGAAGTGAACGTGGCGATCCCGGTGCGGGTTTTTCCAACTGCCGCGCGACCGCGGATAGTCCCTCGAGCCTTTGCGAGCTGATCCATGTGCACAGCATCAGGGAGATCGCCCACCCAGCGATACACCTTTTCGTCCTTCTGTTCGGCTTAGAAGAGCTGCTTAGCATCGCCTTGCCTCAATACCGCGCGCGAGTATCAATTCTCGTATTCGAGGCCCGCCCCGCTGCCAAAATAACTCTCAAGCTTGCCGATAAAACTGTCGAGCCGATTCGTGTTGTCGTTTATGGCCGCTTGCGTCTCGCCAAGTGCTTTCAGCATCAGCCGATTAGTCTCCACCAGTTCTTTGCACAAGTCCGCATATCGCTCCATTTGGTCAGTCACTGACTCGGCGACGTGAATCCAACGCTCCAAACGATCGGTTAGTGACACCATTGAATCGATAATCCTCTCCGCGCCCTCCACGAACTTTCCCTGGCTATCGAGCAAGGCATGAACGTATTGACCAAGTTCATTCTCGATGTTCACTAAAATTCTCCTTTCTGAATCTGTTCGCCTTCGATGACGAGCAATTCTACCAGATCATCAATATGCCGGGCTTCAGTCAAGTAACTATTTATGTTGACTCGCAAAGCCCGCCGCCCGTGCAAAATCGTCGAGGGAAAGAAAGCTTTGCCGCTCTTTTCGATTCGTTGTTGCAAAGCCTGTTGGACCCGATCCTGATCTGTTGGGGGCAGAGCACCTACCCAAACCGGTAAATATCGAAAGCAGCACACGGCCGTTTCAATCTCGCCGACGCGTTCAAAGTCCGGGAGTTCGTCGAGCCGGCCGGCAAAGTACTCCGTTAGTTCAATATGACGCTCGACCGTTTCAGCATAGCCACGCTTCCCCATAAACTTGAAAGCCATCCAAAGTTTCAGCGCGTTGAAGCGCCGCGTGCCCATCTGGCCGTAGCGAAAGAAATCGTATTCGACGTCGACGCCCCCGCGATCCTCGCTGAGATATTCCGGAGATATATCAAAGGAATCGCGCAACACGTTCCCGCCATCCCGTACCAGCGTCGCGCCGCAGGCGAATGGTACGAACATCCATTTGTGTGGATCGAAGGTGATCGAATTTGAGAGTTCGATTCCTCGCAGTTTGTGTCGGTGCTGGTCTGAAAAACCCAGCCCTCCGCCATAGGCTGCATCGACGTGAAACCAGCAGTTGTTCTCGCGAGCAATGGACGCGAGTTCGGGCAATGAATCGATTACGCCGGTCGAAGTAGCGCCGGCCATTCCCACGATACAGCAGGGAACGCGCCCTTCGGCACGATCTTCGTCGATCGCTTCGCGCAGTAAGTCGAGCCGAATATGAAAGCGTGCGTCCGTATCGATTTTCCGCAAGCTCTTTCGCCCCAGACCGAGAATGTCAACGCTTTTTTCCACAGAGAAATGGCATTGTTCCGAAGCGTAGACCACCAACTCACCCGCGGCGCGCATTCCGAGTCCGGTGATATTGTCCGCGACGGAATCGCGCGCGCACTTCAAAGCAATCAGGTTCGCTTCCGAACCGCCGCTTGCCAGGACGCCAAAAGCGCCCGGTCCGTAACCAAGCAGCTCGCATAACCAACGGATTGCGCGGTCCTCGATAAGCGCCGAGGTTGGCCCGTTTCTCCAAGCCCCGGCGTTTTGATTGAGGGCCGAACATAAGGCGTCGGCCCAGACGCCAATCGCAAGTGGCGTTGGATTAAACTGACCGAAATAACGGGGGCTGGGAATCTGCATCGCGTGCGGCGCCACGTCGCGAGCAAACCGGGCCAGAATATCTTCCGCGGCCATTCCGTTAATCGGCAGAGGCTCATCGAATAGCGTTCGCAATTGGGCCGGCGTGGCGGGCGAGGTCACCGGCGCGGAATCAAGTTTGGCGGCCTGTTCGCTGATGAGTTTCGTTACGACGCGGCCTAACGATTCGTGCTGCTCTCTTAATGATTCGCTGGTCATCTATTCGTTACAGAACTGCGAGCGGTAGCAACCGGATCATGTTACAGTCAAATGCCAACATCGATTGAAAGGTTCCGCGAAGCACTGCACCACGATTGCACAGACTTCGGCGTCCAACTCATAGATAGTGACATCGAACAATTGAGCGACTACTACGCGCTCCTGCTGAAGTGGAATCCCCGGCTGCATCTGGTTGCGCCGTGCACACCGGAAGAGTTTGCCACGCGTCACATTCTCGAGTCGTTGGTGCTGATTCAGCATCTGCCATCGAACGCCCGGGTCGCGGATATTGGTTCGGGGGCAGGCCTCCCGCTCATCCCATGTCTACTTGTCCGACACGATCTCCGCGTCACCTTACTAGAGTCATCGCAAAAAAAACTCACCTTTCTTCGCGAAGCTCTCCGCCACGCTCACAGCGCGACGCCTGGCCGTTTGATCGGAGCACGATTTGAGAATATTCCTGCTCCGGAAGCGGATTTCATCACGTGCCGCGCCCTGGATCGATTTCCGGCCATGCTTCCCAAGTTAATCGATTGGGCGCCGGTGAATTCCACCCTCCTAATTTTTGCCGGCACCGCGCTCCGAAGACAACTCGAAGCCAGGTTTCCACCGGCTAAGTGCGAGCAAATTCCGAGGTCTGTGCAGCGTTTTCTTGTCGAAGTCAATCTGACGGTTCAAACGTAAAAGCAATCAACAGCAAAAGAGAAGCCGGCTATTTTTTGGAACCACAATTCGATTATCGGTTTCTTTTCCTCGCAGTTTTTCTTCTTAGAGTACGCGGCGGACGCTGAAGTCTCACGATTGTGGGGCGCTCGCGCATTTCGACGCCATTTCAAGTTTCCGAAGAAAACGAGGGGGATGTAAATGCGATTTCTGACTAAGGTGACCTTAGGGCTGGCCGCTCTATTAATCTCGATAACGATTGCGCCGGCGACGAAGGCCGATTCGATTACGATCAGTTCCGGCGGATTTTCACTCAGCGATTTGGGCAACAATGGAGGCGGCGTCCCGGGAATGGATTCGCTGTTGGGAACAGCAGCTTCTGCCGGTCAGACGATAAATGGCTCCGGCAGCTTCGTAGCGCTGTTGAATCCCTTGACCTTTACCACTGCCTTCACCGGGCATGGTTCCGAAGGAACATACAACTTTAACTTCGCGCAGGACGTGACGATAGATGGAGTGACGCAAACTCTGAACATCGCGGGCACAATAGATATTGGGACGTTCGTCGATACAGTTCACATTCTTTCGTCTGATCCATTGACATTCAACTTTGGCACTTTCTCGGTAGACGTAAACGTCCTGCCCACGAGCATCGAGGGAATTGGACGGGGCGAATTCTCCGATTTTCTGAAGGCCCAGTTTGTCATCAGAACGGAGACGGAGCCGACGGCGACGCCTGAGCCGGCGACTCTCAGTTTACTGGGACTTGGTCTGGCAGGTGTGGCGGCTAAGTTACGGCAACGACGGAAGTCTTCGCACTCTCAAGTTACTTAACATTCACGGAGATCGCTTGCTGGCCAGTGATTACAAAATCGGCCGGCGACAGTTCTCGCTCGTAAAGTTGCGAGAGCGTCATTTGCGTATAACCACCGGAGGTGCGCTCGCTGTTCAGAGTCGCGACTACAGAGGGTGGCAAATTCGGAAGCTCGCTGGTCCCGATGACGACGCCGGGCGCCGGCCGCAGCAGCCTCACATACAACCTGTCATTCTTCTTGATCTTATTTATGGCGCCCACCAGTTGGCCCAGGTCTCTGGGCACAAAGACCCGAGACGACGAAGACTCCTGCAAGGTCGCGCCGTCGCCAACCATAATCATCAATTGGCCCGCAGGTGCGTCGGTGGGTATCTGCACCGGGATACGCTCGACGAACTGTTTCCCTGAATCCGTGCGCACGTAAGCCTGGACTTCGACCTTCTCCCCGCGAACAACATCCGTTGCATCCAACGAGATGCGCTCCAAGGTGGCGGAGCGCTTGTCTTCGCTTGAAGTAATGTCCAGTACGATCCCGCGGATATTTACGTTGTCAAAGCCGCTGCTCATTAACACCCCGACGGGAGCGGCGATCGCGCCCGCCGCCATCACCGCAGCATTGGCCGCCGAAAAACGCCGCTGCAACTTGATCGAGTCCTGGCCTTCCATGGTAATCGACCCGTCGATCGTCACCGTCGCTTCTCCCACGGACCGCTCGCGCGCCGCAATGCTGTTGAATACTGTCAGGTTAAGCAGCAAGGGAGTCAGGAATTCATCGCTAATTACTTCATAAGAGAATTGCTCGACGCGATCGCGGCTGGTATGCAGATTGAGCTTCACCGGAATCATCCGCGGCGCATGGCCCAATTGGCCAAAGATACCCGTGGCGCGATCCTGCGAGATCGATCCGACCATGCGGCCGGGAACCGCCAGCTTGAACGAATTAAACGCGTTTGGGATCACGGTCACGACCGAACTCTCGGTCATTGGCATGTCCGCATTCCCGAGGCTCAGAAACGGATGGCCAAAGGCGTAAATATGCTCGCCATCGCGAAAGGTCACAGTGCCTGAAGCAGCGACTGAATAATCGCCGCGCACTAGTTGCACGCTAACCGAAGCGCCCGGCGTCAAAGTCTTTTCGTCAAACGATTCGAGCGGCGTCATTGGCGACGACGCGCCCACGCCGGAAACCGGCAGCAAGCCACTCTTTGATAATTCACTCGAGAATAACGAAAGGCTCTCCTGACTGATGCCGCTGAAAACCACGGGAGTAGCAATCTCTTGAATCTGTTGGCCCATCAGCGGCGCGAGTGGCGACCCCGACGCCACCGAAGCAATCAATGGCGACGACTGAAATGATTGTCTTGGCAGGATTGGTTTCCATTCAGCACTCGCGAGTTGAGAAAAAGAGACCGCGCGCGGTTCGGTGGCCCCTTTCGGCTTGTCGTTTCCCTGCTCGAAGATCTCGATCATCTGCTTGATTGGCGTGATACCGCAGATAGGTTCCTTTGAAAACGGAAAGCTGTAGGCGATGGCGCCCACTAATCGATCATCGATGAACACCGGCGAGCCCGACATGCCCGCGAATACGCCTGTCCGGTCAACACCCGGCCCGCTTAGTTTCGCAAGGATGGTTGATTGCCGCGGCCCGGTAAATCCCGGCAGAACGCCCAGAATCTCCAGCGTGAATTCCTGGGGCTCGCTGCCGGCAAAGACGGTGCGAGCAACGCCCTTCAAACCCGGTTTTACTTCTTCCAAAGAAAAAAGCGCTGTGCTGGCGGGAATGGTTTTCGCCGCCTTGACCGCCATCTTCTGGCCGGACGCAACTTTGTCGGTGCCGCCGGCGCTAGCGGATGGGTTCCCGGCACGAGCCTGGCCGAGCGTAATAATCGGTCCAACGAATAACGCAAAGATGACTACAGAAAATGTAGTAAGGTGCTTCAGTGATTTCATATTCTTCTTCTTACGGCGATGCAACGATATCAAGCCGCCGGGACTATGACTCACTATAGCTCAACTCTGAAGAAAGTAATAGGATACCCGAACAGCGCATGTTTGATGTCCAGGGATTCATTCTGGTTGGCGGGGCTTCGAGTCGCATGGGCTCGGACAAGGCGCAACTCAAATATCACGGACAAACCGGAGTCGAACTCATCGCTGCCGCTTTACGACCCAATGTGGTCGCCGTACGCTTAGTCGGCTCGCGCGAAGAGGCTTCCCTTTCTCAACTTCAAAACGTACCGGACTTGCACGAGCGCTGGGGGGCGCTCGGTGGAATTCACGCCGCACTCTACGCTTGTCAGTCAGCTTGGACGGCGATCGTCGCTTGCGATCTTCCGCTCGTAACGGACGAGCTGTTTGCGCGATTGTGGCAATTCGCGAAGGAACCATTTGACGCCGTCGTTCCGCTTCAGCCCGACGGGCGACAACAACCTCTCTGCGCATTTTATCGGCGCGAAAGGTGTCTAGCTGCAACCGACCGGCTAATCGCTTCTGATGAACACACACCGCGTGTGTTGTTGGCTAGCGTCCCAACGCGTTGGGTCGAATTTTCAGAACTTGCCGATCTGCCGAACGCTGAACACTTCTTTCTCAACGTCAACACGCCTGCCGATTATGAACGCGCGATCCAAATTCTGGCGTTACGGAACCGAGAGCAGTAGCGACCGGATCATTTTCCATTTTTCATTCGCCTTTAATTCCCCTCACACGGCGGTATGAGGGTTAGGCGAGGGGCGCAAAACATAGAAAAAGAAAGGGGAAAAAGCAGATGTCTTGTTCTCGCTAAGGCCTCATCCAAACCCTCCTCCAATGGGAGAAGGAATTAAAATGGCAAATATCGGTTGTCAAATGAAAAATGGAAAATGATCTCGTCGCTACCGCTCAAGCTCCTGACTGTTTATAATCCGCATCAATATGTCCGCCCGACAAAGAGCTGCGCGAGGATTAATCAGGGCTTTTCTGCCAATCCTTCTCGTGGTGCTGGCCGCATTCGCAGCGGTAACTTTTCGCAAGTCACCGGTCCGATTCTGAAGGCGACGGACGCAACCTGGCGTAATCACGACGGCACAAACGCGCGCGGCTGGTTAATTACCGGCGCTGAAGGAGCGCCCGCGGTAATTCTCTTGCATCATTACGGCGCGGATCGTTCGTGGCTCTTGAATCTCGCCGTAAAATTAAACGAGAGCACAAACCTCACGGTGCTCTGGCCCGATTTGCGCGGACACGGAGAAAACCCGCTGGTAAGCTGGAGTCTGTTTGGCGCCGTCGAAGGTGACGACGTGACGGCGGCGATTGATTATCTGCATACTCTGAAGACTACTGCGAACAAGCCACAAATATCGGGTCGAATCGGGGTCTACGGGATCGAGTTGGGCGCATACGCAGCGTTGGACGCGGCGAAGCGCTATCCTGAAATTCGCGCGCTGGCTTTGGACTCCGTGCCGGCCTCGCCCGACGATCTAATACGCGCAGCAACCAGCGGACATGCCGGAATGAATAATGCCGTGCTTCAGAGATTGGCCAATTGGGGTATCCGCCTCTACTCACTTGGCAAGTATCAAACCACCCCATCATGCCAACTCGCCCGTTCCCTAAGAGACGTTCAGACTCTGTTGTTAATGGGTGAAGTCGGAGACGCGTGGCAATCCTCCACGCTACAATTGAGCAAATGCCTTAATGGCCCCGTCGAACTGAAAAGAGATTTGAACCTGACCGGCTTCAGCCTTCCCACTTCAACCGGAGAACAGGAAGAGACTTACGACCGTCCGGTGATCGAATTCTTCGATAAGGCGCTAAGGTGACTACCGCCACTCACACTCTGTCCGCGAATCGCTTCTTGCTTTTCTTCTTTCTGAAACTATCGACTTGACCGGAGAAAAATATTGATTGACAGGGAACGAATTCTGAAATAGAGTTCGCCGCGTTTTCAGTCTACTTGCACGTGCGACTTGCCTCTAATGTGCGTCTCTGAAGTCTCACGCAATTGAAACTCAGTTCTGACTACTTAGAAGGATCAGCCCATGAATACCTTGCCCTCAGTCTCCCGGCGGAGCCCCCGTGTCAGCCGCCGTCGAGCATCATTCATCTCGTGCCAACTCATTTCATTGTTGCTCACTTATGCTCTGCTCTTGCAGTTGGTTCCATTCAGGGCGAATGCGGCAACGGTGATCGCAAGCAAAACTGGTAGGCGGACGCTTAGCACAACCGGCGATCAGAAGAAGCGAGGTCGAGATTTCAATGGCGAGATCGCGGCGTCAGCCAACGGCGTTTTCTTGCCGGAACCGCAGACAGGTTCCGGCAGCAACACGATCGCCGATGCGGTTGTCTCTCGACATGCGCCAACACTCACTAAGGGATCGGTTGACGGAAGTATCCGCGTTTTTAGCGGAGAGAGTTTTGCTGTTAATAGCCAGGACCAATTGACCGGAGATCTGTACGCAGTCGGCACTCCAAACATCATTGTTCAGAGCGGGGCGAGTTACGGTGGCACCGTTAGCGACGGCGCATCGAGTTCGCCTTCAGACTACTCAATAACACTGCAATCCGGAGTGTCGATGCCGGGGAAGATTCACACGCGAGCAGATGCGCTGACTTTACCGGCAGACGTTCCCACCTCGGTACCCGCGCCAACGGGAACCCGCAACGTCACCGTGCAGTCTCAATCTGACGTGGCAAACCTTGGAAGCTGGCAAACGCTTCGCGATCTAAATGTGACAGCAACGCACTTGACGATCAACGTTCCGCCTGGCGACTACGGCACCTTCACCGTTAACGGGAACAGCCAACTCAATTTCACGGCTGGGACGTACAACTTCGCGAATACTTTCAATCTCGACGGCGGCGCGGTGATCCAAGCCACGGGAATTGTAACCATCAACGTGGGACAGAATCTCGCGGTGACCAGCGGCGCACTGGCGCTGGGCAGTTACACCTCGCCGGGCG
>QHXE01000641.1:0-2076 GCA_003222835.1 Acidobacteriota bacterium
CGCCTGCACGCAAATGAAAATGACGCCAGCCGAGGCAATCACCGCCGCGACCATCAACCCCGCCTATTCGCTCGGACGCGGCGATGAAATTGGTTCACTTGAAAAAGGAAAGCGCGCTGATTTCGTGATTCACGATTGCGAAGACTATCGCGAACTCGCTTACTTTTTTGGCATTGAACACGCATGGCGAGTTTTTTCATCGGGCAAATCGGCCTTTTCGCGAAGCGCGTCGGAAGCCCGAGGATAAGGGAGGGCACTTGTGGATTGAGTAGCCCTCCCTCACGGTCGGGCTTCTGACACTAAAATTCCGGTTGACGAGTTCGCGCTTCTCTTTTATTATTCAACTCAACACTGGAAAGGAGGTGATCGGAAAATATATGAGTTCAAATCACAGTGAGGTGGCTGAGACCTAAACCTCAGGAACTAAATCTGCGATTGTTTCGGATTTTTCCTGGGAAAGTCACTGTGACGCCTTCTTTCCGGAAGCGGTCACAGCCACGGGTCAATCCAAACAGTTCACCGGAAAGCCGCTTGCGGGAAATCTGCGAGCGGCTTTTCTTTCGGTTCGCCGACTCCTCGAAGCATCAATAATATTTTATTCCTGCGGCCCAGAGGCTCTAGAAGGAGATGAAAGTAGGAAACGAATTCTCGCTCACGGAAATTGTTCGTGCTGACTCCCTCGATGACATTGAGAGTGCGCGCTCTTTATTCAAGGAATATGCGGCTTGGCTGGAGATCGATCTGTGCTTTCAGGACTTTGAAAAGGAACTGAGCGAACTGCCGGGCGAATATGCGCCGCCCGATGGCCGTCTGCTGCTGGCCTTCGTTAACAAAAGCTTGGCGGGCTGCATTGCACTCAGAAAGATCGGCGAAGGCGTTTGCGAGATGAAGCGCCTGTTCGTGCGGCCTGAGTTTCGCGGCAAGCGTCTTGGCCGCGGTTTAGCCGAGGCGATAATCAGAAACGCGAAACAAATCGGTTATAAGCGCATGCGGCTCGATACGCTGCCCCCGAAAATGAATGATGCGATCGGGCTCTATCAATCGCTGGGATTCAAAGAGATCGAGCCGTACTATCAGAATCCGGTTCCCGGCGCGATTTTTATGGAGTTGGATCTAGGGTCGGAGTCCCCCGCGGAAGCAAGAGCTTCTCTGAAAAAAGGGCCAGATGAACCGGCAACTTGAGCGACTAGTTACTTCGCGGACCTATCAGCTTCCATCCCGACGGCAGAGCGGCGGCGGCCAGCGCAATCTTGATGAGGTCGCCGGGAATGAACTTTATTATCGTATCGAAAAGCACGAGCGTTGGAGATGTTCGCATAACGATCGAGAACCAGGCCCAACCGCTAAGCATGATGACAACGGAGCCTATCGCCATCGCGGCGGCGGCAGTAAAGAAGCGACGATCCCATCCGTGCTCAGCAAACGCGCCGGTAATAAACGCGGCCGCAGGAAACGCAATTAGGTAGCCACCTCTTGGTCCCAATAGCGTCGCGAGTCCGAAATGGCCGAGGGCAAAAAACGGCAGACCGCTCGCGCCTTCGATCAAATAAGCGATCATCGCCATGGCGCCGAGACGCGATCCCAGCAGCACGCCGGTGAGCAGAACTGCGAAAGTTTGTCCGGTAATCGGAACTGGCCCGATCGGAATCACCACTTGCGCGGAGAGAGCAGTCAATAGACTAAACCCGATTACCAGCCCAACCTGACGCACCAAATCAAGCGGGGCAAACGCCACGCCCAGTAACGTCTCGCTTCTTGGAAATGTCGTGTTCATTCTCTTTTTGACCTCTTACGGTGTACGACAAACTTCAGTTTGTCGATTCATTCTCATCGAGATCTCCTGGCAGCTCTCGTCGCGACAAACTGAAGTTTGTCGTACATCGTTACGGGCGCACGCACAACACTGGACAAGGCGCATTGCGAATAATGAACTCGGCCGTGTCCGTCAGGTTTGGATCACCGCTCGAGCCGAGCGAGGTGGTGATGGCGACGAGATCAGCCTTGTGCCGGCCGGCGTATTCGACGACTTCTTCTCCGACCCCACCGTGCAGTCTGCGAAACTCTCCGAGCGAATCG
>QHXE01000641.1:2157-6403 GCA_003222835.1 Acidobacteriota bacterium
GGGGAGAATTTGTTTCGAATCTCCCGCCAAATCAGTGACGAATAGAATGGTCTTGAACCGATCGATAGGTCGGGTCGTGCGGCGTGGACCATAGAGCCGCGCGATGATGGTCGGAATCCTGGAATCGCGCGCAACTTGCTCGGCGACGCTGCGACCAAGGAAGAACTGCGCCACGTCCGAACGTCCGTGCGAGGCCATGACGATCAAGTCACAGCCGCGTTCCTGGGCTTGACCCATAATTATCTGGGCCGGGTCTTCTTCGTTCTTAGGAATGATAGTCTCGATCACGCGCACCGAAGAGGCGCCGGTCGGCGCGGCCGGGAATTCATAACGCGATGTTTCGGTGATATGAGGATCGCCGCCGTGCGCGATATGGACCGACTGAACCGTCGCATCGAACTGCGCCGCAATCGCCACCGCCAGCGGAAATGCGCTGTTGGCGACGGCGGAGAAATCAGTTGGGAACAGTATCGAGCGAATCATGATCGAAAAAGTTGTACCTATTCCATCCCAATACGCATGCTATGAAACGAACGCCAAACGAAGAAGACCGAGATCAAAAAGAAGACCGCCGCCAAAACCAGCGTTAGCTTCGTGCCTTGTTGCTTCGTCAAGCTAACGGCCAACTCAACGGCCAGCAAACCGAACAAGGTCGTAAATTTGATCACCGGATTCATTGCCACGGACGAAGTGTCCTTGAAAGGATCGCCCACCGTATCGCCGACGACTGTGGCATCGTGCAGTGGCGTGCCCTTCTGCTTCATTTCAACCTCAACGACCTTTTTGGCATTGTCCCACGCGCCCCCGGCATTGGCCATGAAAATCGCCTGGTACAATCCGAATATGGCAATCGAGATCAGATAGCCGATAAAGAAAAACGGCTCGACAAAGGCAAAAGCCAGCGTAGCAAAGAAGACTGTCAGAAAGATATTGAACATTCCTTTCTGCGCGTACTTGGTGCAGATTTCCACGACCTTTTTGCTGTCCGCGACCGAAGCTTTCTCGACGCCTTCCAGTTTGATGTTGGCTTTAATGAATTCAACTGCACGATACGCGCCAGTTGTGACCGCCTGCGTCGAAGCGCCAGTGAACCAGTAGATGATCGCGCCACCTGTAATCAAACCCAAGAGAAACAGGGGGTTGAGCAGTGACAGCCTTTCGAAGAAGCTCGCCAAGCCCTGTGCCTCTGTCTTACCGGCTTGGATTGCAGAGCTCACTGTTTCAGTACGAAGGAGTTGAATAATGGAGAAGATCATCGTCGTTGCGCCTACCACGGCAGTTCCGATGAGCACAGGTTTCGCCGTCGCTTTGAAAGTATTGCCTGCTCCATCATTCTCTTCCAGCAAATGTTTGGCGCGCTCGAACACGACTGTCATGTCATGTTCCTTCTTAAGCTCTTCAACGATGTTCGGGAGGTGCTCGATCAATGAAAGCTCGTAAACCGACTGCGCATTGTCGGTTACGGGACCATAAGAATCGACGGCAATGGTTACGGGACCCATGCCGAGAAAACCGAAGGCAACCAGACCGAAAGCAAACACCGCCGGAAAGGCCATCAGTAACGTGAGTCCAGTCGTGCTGACGACGAACGCGATTCCCATCAGACCCACCATGCTTATCCCCAGCCAGTACGCCGAATAGTTGCCGGCGACAAACCCCGCCAGGATGGTCAGTGACGCGCCGCCTTCGTTTGCCGATTTCACGATTTCCTGAACGTGGCGCGATCCTGTCGAGGTAAAGACTTTGACCAGTTCGGGAATCACCGCGCCCGCCAGCGTGCCACAGGAAATGATCGTCGCCAGTTTCCACCACAATGTCGTATCGCCAGCCAATGCGGGAATGACTAGATAGGAGACAACGTAAGTGAGCGCGATAGAGACAATGGAAGTAAGCCATACCAGAGTAGTCAACGGCGCTTCAAAATTCATTTCACCGGCCGCGCTATAACGCGCTTTGGCAATCGCTGCGTTGACGAAATACGAAACCGCGCTGGAGACCAACATCATGACGCGCATCACGAAGATCCAAACCAGCAACTGGACTTGAATCGTGGGACTGGGTACGGCCAGCAGAATAAAAGTAATCAAGGCGACGCCGGTTACGCCATAAGTTTCGAAACCATCGGCGCTTGGCCCGACTGAGTCGCCGGCGTTGTCGCCCGTGCAATCGGCAATCACGCCCGGATTGCGAGCATCGTCTTCCTTAATCTTGAAAACGATCTTCATCAGGTCTGAACCGATGTCGGCAATCTTTGTGAAGATGCCGCCGGCAATTCTCAATGCCGCGGCGCCGAGGCTTTCACCGATCGCAAAACCGATGAAGCATGGCCCCGCGTACTCGCCCGGCACGAACAACAGGATAAAGAGCATGATGAGCAGCTCAACGCTGATCAAAAGCATGCCAATGCTCATGCCGGCTTTTAGCGGAATCGCATAAATGGGATAGGGCTTGCCTTCCAAACTCGCGAACGCCGTGCGCGAGTTTGCGAACGTATTGACGCGAATGCCAAACCACGCCACGCCGTAACTGCCGCCGATTCCGATCAGACTGAAGAGCAGAATCATCGGCACCGTGAGGGCCACCGGATGACCCGGGACGGGCCGCAAAATTCCAAAGTATGCAACTACGATCACCGCGATAAATAACCAGAGAAACAGAATAAATTTGCCTTGGGTGATGAGGTAGGTCTTGCAGGTTTCGTAAATCAGTTCTGAGATTTCGCGCATCGCACGATGCACTGGCAAATTCTTCAACTGAATGTAAATCGCCAGACCGAACATCAACCCGAGAAAGCAAAACACCAGTCCGACGAGCAGCAAACGATGGCCATCGATCCCCAGGAAATTCACTCCTGAGAGATCGGGCAGTTTTAAGGCAGCCTCACCGCCTTCGCTTCGCTGGGCCATGACTGCGGGCGTTCCCACGACAAATCCGATAACCCCAAATAAAAGAGCAAATAATCGACGACGCACGTGGATGACAAAGTTCGACGTTGAATTCACCAGTAAAGAATCCTTTCCCTTACGTGTATGCTAATGGCGAGATAATGCCGCGCTGAAAAAGCTAATTATTATTGCCGATTTGTGAAGAAACGTCCAACCGCGAGGTTGGCGATGCAAACCGCAAAGCGGTTAACGTCCTCCAGCCCAGGGTTGGCCGCTTCGGCTACCCTGGGTCGGGAATGGTTTGCAGCCAACCGCAACGCGGTTGCGCTTTTGTTTGACTTGCGAAGAAATGACGCAACCGCCTTGCGGTTGGATAGCCATTTCCGTTTCTGATCCCAGGGTAGCCGCGGCGGCAACCTTGGGCTGGAGGACGGAACCGCTTTGCGGTTAAGATTAATTACCCATGACTGATGACTACGGCAAGAAAGCGCCACTCTCGTACAATAAGTATTTGCGCGTGCCTGAATTGATCGATTTGCAGACTTGTCTAACCTCGCCAGCACAACACGATGAATTGCTTTTCATCACTGTGCACCAGGCTTACGAACTATGGTTCAAACAAATCCTGCATGAGATTGACGCGGCAATTGCTTTGATGAAAGCAGATCGCGCGATCGAAGCTGCATATGCGTTGCGGCGAATCGTCGAGATCGAAAAGCTTCTGATCGCGCAGATTCATATTCTGGAAACCATGAGGCCGATCACCTTTCTAGGATTTAGAGACGAGTTGAATCCGGCCAGCGGTTTTCAATCTATGCAGTTTCGCGAGATTGAATTTTCTTCCGGCTTGAAGACCGAAGCGATCCTGCACGAGTTCGCTCACGATGATTTTGCGAGACAACGTTTGGAAGCGCGCATGAACGCGCCTTCGCTGGGCGAGGCTTTTTTTGCGTTGCTGCGGCAGAGGGGGTTCGATATTCCCACCATCGATGCTCCTCGTGACGCCAAAGAACGTCGTAGCAATCAAGGCAAAAGACAACGAGCGGTAGTCGAGATTCTCACGCATCCCGAGAAGCTGAATGAAGAATACCAACTTGCCGAAGCGTTGCTCGAACATGACGAACACTTCTCGCTCTGGCGCTCGCACCACATCAGGATGGTCGAGCGCATGGTGGGAGCCAAGCGCGGCACAGGCGGTTCGGAAGGGGTCGGCTATTTGCGCACGACGCTTGATAAGAAATTCTTTCCGGAGCTTTGGGAAGCGCGGACTTATTTGAGCGGCAAACATGACGATAAGGGATGTCCGTTTGCGAAAAGTTGAGGCTCAGGCTTCGTGGTAGAATAAATCCAAGTGGAGATAC
>QHXE01000642.1 GCA_003222835.1 Acidobacteriota bacterium
GAGGCGGAGAAGTGGCTCGATCATCTAACTTCCTGCAGCCCCTGCTACCGTGATTTCTCTCAGTTCCAAACTGCGTATCGAAGCCGGAGAACGAGGACCCTGGTGGCCATCGCTGCAACCATCCTGATGCTCGCTTTTGCTGGTTGGGCTTTGCTCCCAAGACAAAAGACACCGTTGGTCCTAAGGCCAAACGAACCGACGGCACCAAGACAAGAGGAGCCGTTGGTTACGCAAACCGCCGTGCTCGACTTGAGGGATCGTTCCCCCCAGCGCGGCGCGGAGCCGGGTCTCGCCCTGCCGCCGCTCGAGATGGCTCGCAACATGTCTCACCTCGAGATCTATCTTCCCTTTGGAAGCAACGAGGGACTTTACGATGTTCGCCTCACGACGACACAAGGCGAGTCAGTCCTTGTTGCAAAAGGAAGGGCAAAACTCAAACAAGGCCTCACTTCCATGGGAGTCGATGTGCCCCCTTCTACGATTCGCTCGGGCCGGTATATTTTGCAGATCCGAAAGCGCGGCTGGGAATGGTCTTCCTTTCCGTTAGTCGTGCGCTAAACGTGTCCGGATCCAGGGGAACTTCAGGGAAGCGCCTGTGGGGGGCGGTCAAAGCGTGAGGTGAGACTATCTCGTGAGGTGAATCGTGCAAACAAAGGCACCGAGCGGTCGGTATCGCGTCATAGGGCTAAGTCCAACCGACACTCTAACATGTCCGAGCGGTCTACGTCTACAATGACGTCGGCGAGATTTTGTACGAGTCAGGCTCTGAAGCGCAGCGGCGTGGAAGGATCGAAAAGCCAAATCACGGGAAGATTTAGCTAACGTTGAAATGGCCCAACTTGGTGGGAGCTTTCGTGGAAACAGATTGGTGCTTCTCGAACCGTAGGGAACAACAGCCGTGAATCTGAAGCGAGCCGTGATCTTGATATCCTTGGGCGCGGCGGTTTCCGTTTCGATCCGAGCGAAAGCGCCGAGCGACGATCCTGACGCCTTGCTAAAACGAGCGCTTCATTTTGGCGACTTGTACAACTGGGCGGACGCGGGGCCTTTGTTTGTCCAGGCTGAGGAACTCTACGCTGCGCGTGGCGACAAGCGCGATGCTTTGTACGCGCATCTGGGCCGCATACGCTCGACGATGGAGCAGCTTTCTCTTCCAGAGGTATCCGAGGAACTTGAAAATGCGCTAGAGGGCAATCCGCTGCTTCAATCGGACAGAGAACTCAGGTTGTTTTGCCTCATGGTTCTTGGGGACATCGATGGTGAGATCGACGCCGCGCCAATGCGCCGCGATTGGGAAGCAGCGCTCAAGGTCGCCCACGAACTCGGCGACAAGAAGCTGGAAAACCGCGCCTCAGGGGAGCTCGGATTCGCATTGTTTCTTGAAGGGGATATGGCCTCCGCACGCCAGAGAGTCGCGAGCGCACTCATGGGTGCGCTGCTGCTAGGCGATACAGGTGCACAAATCCGCTACTTGGCCGCAATCGGACACGCTTTTGTGCAGATGGGCTCCTACGACGACGCTCTCAGTTATTTCGACAAGGCGCTGAAGATCGCAGCTGCCAATCCTGATGCCGGGTACCAGTTCGTTGTCAATGAAGGTAGGCTCCAAGCCTTACGTGGTATGGGAAAACTTGACGCCGCTGAACAGCTCGCCAACGAGATCATCGATCAATCCCGCGCCAGGCAAAAACACGTTAAAGAAACGCAGGCCCTCATTACAGCGGGCACCGTAGCGAATGCAAGGGCTGATCGAGCGAAGGCGATTGAACTCTTCAAGGAGGCTATCGACTTGGCTCAAAAGGGTCGGTTCACTCGGCTATTAGCCGACGCCCAGTTCTATTTGGAAGACATGTATCGCAAGAAGGGCGACCTTCGGATGGCAGAATCACTGGCCTCAGCCGCTGCTGAGGCAACCCAGAGCAGCGGCGACCTCTACTTACTTCCAATGCGCCTGCAAGCGCTCGCGCAATTGCAAGTGAGCCAAGGAAAATATCTCGAGGCAAGCGACACGTATGATCGCGCCTCCGACATCCTGGATACGATGATCGGCAACGTCACTTCTGCGGCAGGCAAAATCGGCCTCGTTAACTCCATGAGCGCCATTTACGCAGAGCACTTCGCCTTGGCCGCTGACCACTTGAAAGACAATGCGAAGGCCTTCTCCGTTCTTGAGCACGCCCGCGGCCGCGTAACAACCGAGCTTCTGATGAGCGGAAGGCCTTCCGATACTCCGCAGGAGCTCGAAATTCAGAAGCAAATCAGCCGCTTGAATCTGGACCTAGCGAAGGCGAAGTCCATGGGGAAGATCCACGAAATTCGTGACCAGATTTTTCTGGCCGAACAGGCCCGATGGCTCACTCCAGTGCTGGGAGAGTGGAATCCTAGGCCGTGGCAGACGATTCCGTTGGGGCGCATACGAGAGAGTCTCGCTTCAGGCGAACTTGTTCTTGAATACGTTTTGGCAGAACCGCATTCCTATTGTTTGGTCATCACCAACGATTCCGCGCGCATCACGTCTCTTAAAGATCGCGCGAGCATCGAAAGCTCTGTTCTTGGCTATCTGACAACGCTGAAAACAAAAGCCTCATCGAAATCCCAAGGACAAGAACTCTATGCGACTCTCTTGAAAAATATCCCCGAGCTCGCGAGGAAGAAGCGACTTATCATCGTGCCCGACGGCTGGCTCCATCTCCTACCTTTCGACGCCCTGGTTGACCGCAGCGGCCGTTACCTAATCTTTTCGCACACGATAACCTACGCGTCTTCTGCGAGCTTCCTGCATTTGGTTAAGGCGGCAGCGCCACGGCCCGCGCAACAGCTATTTCTCGGCGTCGGCGGTATCCCTTACGAGCAAAATGCGGAGCTCGCCAAAATCGCCACGCTGCGGGGATACGTCAGCAGGCGGTTGGTCAACCTGCCCGCCTCCAAAGAGGAGATTCTAGCGGCGCAGGCAGTAACGCATAGTGACGCTCACAGCATACTCACTGGCACAAACGCAACAAAGTCTGCGTTCGAACACTCCGCTTTGGAAGAACATGCGATCATCCATCTGGCAGTGCATGGCATTGCAAACGAACAGCATCCGGACCGAGCAGCGTTGATACTTCTTAGTGACACTTCATCTGGAGACGACGGTATCCTGGAAGCAAGCGAAATCGTGCACTTGCACACGAACGCCGATCTCGTTGTCTTATCGGCATGCGATACGGCGGTTGGCCGTTTGCAAGGCGAAGAAGGAATCGCCAATCTTTCGCTCGCATTCCAGTTAGCTGGCGCGAAGACTGTTGTCTCGACTTTTTGGAGCATTGACGACATGACGGCTCTCTACCTGATGAAGCGTTTTTACACTCGCTTGGCCGCGAAGAATACAATCGCATCTGCTTTGACCTTGGCTAAGCGGGACATGCTGAGGGTCTACGGTCCAGAAGCCGTTCCCTACTACTGGGCCGGGTTCAAATTAGAAGGCGCCGCCGACCGTTCAATCGACATCGGTTCCAAGAAATTAACTGAGACAAAGTGAGGAAGGTGTCCCAATGCCCACTACCCACGAGACGTCGCACCTTCTAACGCATAAGGAGCGCACGAAAATCATCAACTCCGTCAAAAAGCTAGTTCCCGAGCGGTACATCAACATAAGTAACCCAAATCAGGATTACGGTCCTTGGCTTGCCTTGGTTGACGAACGCATGCCGCATCTCATGAACGATGATGTACCCGCTTTTGAGGCCGGCGTAAGCGAACTCCTCAAGTCCTTGGGCAGCAGCCATACTGCTTTTTTTCACGAGCGACGCGACAGTATTCCGCCACCTTACTCGATCAATGCGACGTTGCGCCCAGTGGATACCACTCATGGGAAGCGTTGGATGTTCGTGGATGTAATCGAAGACGGAGTTGCCTCTCAAGCAGGAATCCGCCCCGGCGAATTCCTGCTTTCCATTGATTCCGAGCCGGTGGTCCCGCCGAAAACCGCAAACTTCCGCATCGGCGGCAATCATAATGTAGAGATCGGCAGCTTCAACGGGAATAAGCGCCAAGTCACCTTTGAAATCCCAAACCGAGCGGCAAAAGACCGGCCGCCGATGATCGAGCCGCGTAGCCTCTCGTGTCGCTTGCTGGTCTCAGATGTCGGATATGTCCGAGTGGCAACATTCCCTGGAGCCGTGGGCCAGAGTTTTGCCAAGGCGTTGGACGACGCCATTCGCGACTTGAAAGCTCAAGGCATTGGACGTCTCATCGTGGATGTCCGAGGGAACATCGGCGGCGGCCTAGGCTCTTTGCGGCTTATGAGTTATCTCTGTCCTGGCAAGGTGGAAATAGGCCATAGCCTGACTCGCCGGCGTTTTCGGAATGGCTATCGTAAGGAAAGTCTAACCCGAATCGGCAAGATTCCGGCGACAAAAGCAGAGCTGCTTATGATGGCTATGCGCTTCAAAGTCTTCCAGCGCGACCGCTCATTGGTCCTTGTTTCGGAGGGCCTCGGCCCTCAGCCATTCCACGGTCGCACGGTTCTTCTAATCAATGAGCATACGCATAGTGCGGCTGAAATGGTCGCGAGCTTCGCTAGGCAAAATCGCTTCGCCACCCTAGTCGGCACGAGAACAGCAGGTCAGGTTCTCGGAGGCGCCAATTTTAAGCTAGTCGGCGGCTATATCCTGCGCATTCCCGTCGCGGGCTGGTATACGTGGCGGGGAGAATGCATAGAGGGCAAGGGCGTGGAGCCGGACGTCGCCGTCGAAAACTCGGCAGAATCCCTCAGCGTTGGGGTTGACACGCAACTGGAGAAAGCGCTGCAGATCGTGCAAAGTCTTTGAGACATAATTGCCCGTCTGCGGCGGGCCGGAAACGGCGCCCCTGCCAGGCGGGCTGCATACAGAAAAGTCTGTACCTAACAAAGCGCCCAACCAGACACACGCAGACGAACAGCCGTTGAACTGGCCAAGGTGGCGCGCATGGATAGAAAGGAGTTCAATTGTACAACCTGGTTGCACAAGGCGGCGTCACTCCCAAAAGAAGACTTCAAAGGGGAAGTGAAAAAATACCTGACCGGCCGAAAGACCGAATCTTGCCCGGTGAGCAGCAAAATCGGTTCTTGCACGAGATTACGAGTACGCCGTGCCGCGATTAACGCCTAAACAACCTCGCATTCGAATGGACCCAGGGGCAGAATGCGCCGCGTCCCGAGGCTATTGCCTGGAGATGATCTGCGCGGACTTTCTGACCGGAGCCAATATTCAAGATGTACAAGAGCGGCGCATCTGAGAACCTATAACTATAAGTTCATCATATCCAGACGCGATGTCGTCTTGGGAATGACAGCTCAGAGAATTTGATCATGCTGTGCGCCAGGTGCCATGAGTCTCTCCACCGCAATCGCCTATGTTAGGAATCCCTAAACCTAAACCAAGTCGCCATTGATCTTAGTTTTGCTGCCGGAGGAGCAGTGGGCTAGTTCGGTCAAATTCTGATATCGCTACGGCAGCAAGCCGAACACGGCCACGCTGTTGGGCGTGCCAACGTAGACTCTCCCATTCACGACGATCGGCGTGATGAATTTGTTGCCAGCGAATTGGTCGCGGCCGTTAGCGGCTTGGTTGGAGTTGTAGATCTCGGTCGCCAGATTCGTGGCATCGTAAGCGTGAAGCACGGCTGTACTACCGTTTTCAACCGCCCAGACAATGCCGTTGGCAGCGCCGTTGGCGGAAATGCTTGGCGTTGTTCCTGGATACGGAAACTGGTTTGAGCTTTGCGAAGAAGGCGTGACTGCCAGTTTGGCATTCGTAATCGGAAACGCCTTAAGCGCATCTCCGACGGCACCGTAATAGACTGTGCCATTAAAGTAGGAGGGCTTAGCGAACTCTCCGCCAGCGAGCTGTCCGCTAATTAGCTCGTAGACATTGTTCTGGTTCGCGTTGAACTTGCCCATGTTGTCGCGGTCAAGGACATAAATGGTCGCATCCTTGCCGGAACCGACTGCCAAATGACGCGTCGTGCCAGTCGCGTCAGTCAAGTCCGGGAGCAGCAAAGGTCCACCTGAGCCGAAATCCTGATCCGCAGCAGATTCGGCTACGGTGTTCGAAGGGGTGAAGTAATCGAGAAGCCGGAGCGGCGCGGTGGAGGAGATTTTTGCGTAGCAATTTCCGCAGTCGCCCTGCGACGGAAGTCCGGACGAATCCAATAAAGTGTCAAACGTGCCGTTCCCCAGGATGAAGTAAATGTTTCCTGCGGCGTCGGCCGCTGGTGCTGTTCCGGCCATCCAGATTCCTCCGTCGCTCCCGTTTGGCACGAGATTTAACACAGCGGTTTGCTTGAGAGTGTCAGCGTTATAGGCCATCACCCAAGAAGTGTAAGCGCCTATATCGCAGTGCGAGCCCCAAGTGGTATAGATCGTTCCGTTGATCTCGAGCAGACCGGGGCGTTCGTTATACTCAGCGGGATCAAAAACTACATTGCCTCCCGAACTGCCGGCACCATTACCGGGATAGGTTGCAGTAATTGTCGTAGGCCCACCAAAGAGTTCTTTTCCAGTACTGAGATCAAGCACATGGATGCGATGGAAATAGTTTCCACTGGCATCTTTGGAAACAGCA
>QHXE01000643.1 GCA_003222835.1 Acidobacteriota bacterium
TTGTAGAGCATCTTACTGATGCCGGGAAAGGGGGCGAATCTTCCAATCATGGCTCAGGGAAAGTCCCTACAAGCGGGGCAGATTGCGCAAAAATGGGACAGTTTAGGTTATTTTTGGTTTGCTGCCGTCTTGGCTGCACGAAGTTTGCGAAATCGCCTTGGTACTTTCGATGCGAGAAGTTCTTTCGCAATACGAGTGCGAAGTTGCTGGGGACTCACGCCGCAGGTACGCCGGACTGCGCGTGCAAAGGCGCGAGGAGACCTGTAGCCAGCTTTCAATGATAGTTTTCTAATCGTACTGTTAGGCGCTGACGCAAGAAGATTCTTGATCCTTGCCAGTAGGATTTCCCCTCGCAGGTCCCTGAATGTCTTGCCAGTGACAGAGTGGACGGCATTCTGAATCGTGCGTCTGCTGACGCGCAATTCCCGCGACAATTCTTGGAGAGAAGAGCTTGGGTTCCGCTGCAAGCTTAGAGAAATTCGCTTACACAGCAACCGATGATCGTAGGACACGGCCCACCCTGAGGTTCGAGGGAATTAGGGCTGGGCGTCGCTTGAACACTTTAGGCGACTACGAATTAGTGACCTGAGCTGTTAATTCGTTTCATTTGTTTTCGGCTATGCCCGAAGGAGTGTGGCTCAGGATCCGAAATGGCGTCCAGCCAGCGTGTGCTTGTACGACGGGCGAAAGCCTAATCTGGCGTCTACACTATCAGAAATTTATTTCGGACCGCCGATTACCTGTGGGTTGCTCGGAATACCGAGCACATACCGGGGAAGGCGTGATAGTATCCCGCGCCGGAGGCTCACAGAATGGAGATTGTATCAGCGTTGAAAAAAGAAGCGTCAAAGCTACAAAAGCAGTTGAACAGCATCAACTCAGCCGTCGAAATCTTGGGCGGAAAGACAGCGTCGGTCATGTCAAGCATGGCAAGAAACGGCGCATGTCTGCAAGCGCGAGAGCCAGAATAGCGAAGGCGCAAAGAGCGCGGTGGGCAAGGTTTCGAGCAGCGAAGGCGAAGGGGAAGAGCTATATAGAACAGGCGTTCCGCAAGGCGAATCGGACAAAAAGCCGAAAGTTAAGGTCCGCCTCGGGAAATAATAAGTAGAAAAGCCGTGGCCCGAGCGTAAAGTGTTTGCGTGGCAGACTACGACGACACGATCTTGCAAGAAGACGCGAATGACCTGTATATAGTGTAGGTAAGCGAGGACAGATCGATCTGGGGCACCCGGCCCTGGGCCACCCGTCCAAATTGAATGTGGATGCAGCTTGCAGGTTCGACATAGCGAGCATGGTTCATCACGCACTTCGACTGTGAATATCCAGCGGCTGTACTTTCCATTCCTGACGCTCTCCAGGTACTTTCGACATAGGCGTGCCCGCTGGGTACAGCAGGAGTTCCACTCCTGCAAATCAGTGATTGATCTGGGAGGGTCTCCTGCCACTTGGGCGGGCTTGACTTTCCCCGAGCGAATCACGATTGTGAATCTGAAGGAACGAGCGCCAGATACCGCACTGGATGGCAGGTCGCATTACGTGCGTGCTGACGCTCTTCTCACTCCATTCCCAGATCAAGTTTTCGATCTTGCGTTTGCCAATTCAGTGATTGAGCACGTGGGCGACACGAAACAACAGGAAACTTTCGCGTCCGAAATGTTGCGTTTAGGAAAGCGCGTTTACTGTCAGACACCTAACAGATGGTTTCCCGTAGAACCGCATTATCTGGCATTGCTGGTCCACTGGTTACCCAGTAAATACTTCACTTATTCTGTCCATCGGTACTTTACAGTTCACGGGCTGATCACAAAACCATCGCGGGAAAAGCACGAACGCGTCAAAGCAGGCTTACGACTGTTGAGCCGACGCGAACTGCAACGCCTGTTCCCCGGGTGCAAAATTAAATGACGATGTCAACGACGGCCCACAGGACCCGCTTCGAAAAAAGCGCGAGACCTGGGGCTCCCAGTTTTTCTGGCTGCCGACAAAAACCCAAACTCAAGTCTAATGAGCGATACGGAGCACCCGATTGGCAGAAAGGAACGGGTGATGTCTGCTGCTGCAAGAGCGAGGATTTCAAAGGCGACGAAAGCTCGGCGCGGCATGCGATGAATTTTGTCCGCATTCCATTGAATGACGAAATGTATAAGATGCTGAAAGATTTGGAGCGGTACTACGGCACCGACTTTGCGGAAATCGCCGCCGTTCCATTCAAGGCTGCGTTGGAAGTCTTTTTGGAAGAGCAGAAAAAAAAGTGTGGCTTGACTGGTATGGATGCTACGAAGAAAAGCGACATACAGGCTGGCCGTTTGACCGCATGATTACCCGACGCCAGAAGGCGCAGTTCTGGGGGAACCGCCGACGCAGGCCTATGCAGCGCGACACGGCTTTCAGCGAAGCCCAGAAAGCCCGCGCACTGGCTTCGTGGCAAAAGCGCCGGGCGCGCCGCAGCGGTCTTCAGTTCACGGTTCATTCCAAACTTGGGCGGGTAGCGTAATTAAGCCGGATGTTGCAGTACCCAACAGTTGCACCACAAACTCAAAAGTACCCCCAGCTTAATTGACTCGACCAAAGCCTATTGGTACGCTCGGCGCAGTCGTGGAACCCTCACAGGGATGTGAATAAGGTCGAGATGAATGACTTTCTCAGCAAAATCTCCTCATACAATCTTTTCAACTACCTATTCCCTGGGATTCTCTTCGCTGTGTTGGCCAAGCAGATTACTCACTATTCTTTCCTTCAGAACGAAATCGTGATTGGCGTGTTTCTGTACTATTTCATTGGCATGGTAATCAGTAGGGTCGGGTCCTTGGTCATTGAACCCGCCCTCAAATGGCTATCATTCGTTAAGTTTGCGGCTTACAGGAATTTCGTTAGCGCATCGAAGAAGGACCCGAAAATTGAAATCCTGTCGGAAGCCAATAACACCTATCGGACGCTGTGTGCGTTGTTCATGTTATTGCTCTTGCTGAAGGCATACGAGAAGTTGGAAGAGAAGTGGGCAATGCTACAGGGTAGGGGTGGTATTGTGCTCGCCTTCCTCCTCCTGGTCATGTTTCTGTTCGCTTACAGGAAGCAGACGCGCTACATCACGAGTCGTATCGAAGCTAACGAGTGACTAGAGCTTCGGTTTAGACCCGAGCAAGCCATACAAGCTATTTGGCAGAACCGCCGGTGCATTAGAGTATAGTTACCGTCGAGTTGAAATCCCTAGTGGTGGATGAATGATACGGTAAAATTTGTTCGATTTGGTCTTCATTTAGAAGAAGCAAGGGTATCCTACCTATGCCCCAAATTCACTTCCTCAATGTCAAAGATGGTGACTGCAATGTGGTCCAGCACTACAGCGGGCACGTCACGGTCATCGACGTTTGCAACGCGTCTGCCACACTTCCACTAGTCATGTCTCCCGGAGCAAGGTCGGTGTTTGCGCCAGCAGGGGCGTCAACTACCGACTTTAGGCAAAAAGACCTCCCCGTGAATCCGATTGAGTACCTGAAGACACATGGAATCACTGAGGTTTTTCGATTCATACTCACCCACCCGGACATGGACCACATGGATGGTGTAAAGGAATTCTTCAGACAATTTTCACCCCTCAATTTTTGGGACTCCGATAACAACAAAACAATCGACTGGAAGAAGGACTCGTCCGGTAAGTACAACGAAGAGGATTGGAAGTTCTACATCAGCTTGAGAGCTGGTGCCAGCGCCGGGGTGAAGCGACTGACGTTATACTCTGGGGCTCATAACAAATACTTCAACGTCGGTGAGGATGGGAGTGCAGGAGGCGACGGCCTGTTCATTCTGGCTCCGACTACGAGTTTAGTAAAGGACGCCAACTCACAAGGCAAGGATTATCATGGCTGTTCCTACGTGATTTTATACAAGACGGACAATCATCGAATCTTGTTTGGCGGTGATTCGCACGATGACACATGGGAGCGCATACTGGCCAACCATAAGGATGACGTGAGCGATGTTGACGTGCTGGTAGCTCCTCATCACGGCCGGTCATCCGACAGGTCGTACGAGTTCTTGGATGTAGTGAATCCGGCGCTTACGTTGTTCGGCAATGCCCCCTCTGAACACCTTGCCTACGGTGCATTCAGCAGCAGAGATTTACCAATCATTACGAACAACCAGGCGGGCTGCGTGCTGCTGGACACGGACAAGACTACGATAAGCGTCTTTGTCACCAATAAGGCATTCGCTCAGCAGAGGGCGGCCGCCTACACTTTCGAGTCGCCACTCCACACGGGCTATCACTATTTGCAGTCCGTGCAGAGAGTAACCAAGCTGAAGCCACCCCCAAGGTTCTGATAGCTGCGGGACGTGAGGTCTTTAGATACTAAGATTACCCAAGACTCTGCGCGTGACACCGGCAATGGCCGCTGGCGTGACTGACCACGTTCGGGATATTCAGGAAATAGTCTGGCTCTTGGACTGACCGGGACAAGTAATGTCCTTTGCAAGTCGCTTGACCATATGGTCGTATTCTTGTGCCGAAATCTTTTTGACCTTCAGGCCATTTTTTTCCATGTTCTGAATCTGCCTATCCACGTATTCCTTGGCTATCTGATAGCGTTCCTGCGCGCTCATGGTTTCCTCCCTATAAGCCCTGTTGCTCAAAATATTTGTCGATAATGTACTCTGCGAAATAATCTCGAAAATGCTTAAACCTTGCTTTGTGGTCCGCTTGATGATTGCGGAGGTCCTCGCTTAGCTCTATTTGCGGCATAAGGGCTTTCAGAACATCGTCACGACGTGGCTGCTTGCCTTTCAATACCTTGGTCTTGGTGTGCTGATATGCATCGTCTACCATCTGAAGCCAAGCGCCTTTGTGTTTCTCGTATAGTTTATCGAACTTCTTGTCCTCAAGGTCGAGTATCTTAGATTCAGTAAGTCCCATATCGGTTACTCCTCAAGGCGAACCCGCAAGTATTCCGACTATAGCGAAAACAGCCGTTATACCCAGCGTCGCCTTGAGAAGTGTTACCAAATGTAGACTAGCCCAATGATTGCCCTCCAATGCCATTGCGCTGACCCAAGCCAAAGCCAGACAAGCCAGCACAGGAACTACGGTTAATTGAGCGACGTACTTGAATTTGTCCCCTCGCCTGGATTCGTATGAAGCGGCCTTCGTGAACAAGAAAGTGGAAAAAATGAGCAGAAGCCCCGCCAGTGCAATCCCGCTAGAAAGCACGGCGAGAATGGTATCGTGTTCTGCCACGGCTGGCGGAGACTATAGCACAAGTCAGTTTTCCTCAAAAATGAGTCACTACCGCGCAATGACGTTGCTTGCTTTTGACACTTGAGAAGGGGTAGGGTTTCGCCTGATTGCCAGCCACCCGGCCCGTTTGAATCCTTCCTGAGTTTTTGGCTCGGCTTCTGGCTACTCTTCTTTCTCGTCGTTTGGATTCTACCGCCGAAATGGGGCGATGCGATTTGCAAGGGTGCCTTTCCTTGGATGCCACGGAGGGGATAACTCCCCCGGCATCCCGCGCGCCGGGGAATCCGGGCCGTTTCTTTCTCAAAAGAGTGCTTCGACAGCCGCACGGGTGAGTCCAGCGACGATGCCATTGCGTTGGTCGAAAGCTGCATGCTCTTGTACCCCCTTGCGGGCCATTGGTGAACCGATAGCGGTACGCATAGCTTCCGGCATTGCTTTGAAAGTAGACGTACAGGAAGATATCCTGACCAGCGGCGCGGGGCCACACTTCTATGTCGGGCATTGCTTCAGCCACCCGTTTCATGCTCGAGAATTACGGTGATGACGATGTGGCCAGTTCCTACTTGTTGAACCATTGCCTGTGTTGTACTCAATTGAACAACCCTCCAGCCACTCATCCCCAACTGATTTAGCTCGCCATTAAGTTGATTGGGATTGTTTGACTGAATTACTTTGTATTCCCTTTTAGTTGCCATGTTGGT
>QHXE01000644.1 GCA_003222835.1 Acidobacteriota bacterium
AAATACGTAATATTGAACAACGCTGCCCGAAAGCTTGCGGCTAGATTCTTACCTGGGCCGCTCACGCTAATTCTACCTAAGCGAGACGTTGTTCCCGATAGCTTGGTCGGTGGCCGAAAGACCTTAGGGATTAGAATCCCAGATAATAAAATCTGTTTGATGCTTTCGCAGAGGGCCGGAATCCCGTTTACGACTACCGGTGCTAATACTGATGGGGGAGCAAACCCGTACACAATTGATGAAGTGGTCAATCAACTAGGCCCACATATAGATGACGTTGATCTATTGATTGATCAAGGTCCATTGCCACGAACGCTGCCATCTACTTTGATCGACCTAACTACATCTCCGCCAAGCGTATTACGACAGGGAATCATCTCCGCCAGTGACGCATTAAGAGCCCTTGCATAGGCCGAGAGTATTTCCCTTATGTTTCAGAAAGCCATCGGTTTTCTTAATCGGTGAGCAGGTCTCTTATTCCCGCTCCCTCTGGGAGAGGGCCAGGGTGAGGGCGCGAAGCGTAGAGAAAAAAGAAAAAGGTGTGGGGTAGTTCGCTGTGATCGCTAATCCCTCACCCCAATCCTCTCCCAAAGGGAGAGGCGTTTGGAAGAGGGCGACTGGCCTTAACTACCGACAAAGTTTTTGGCGCACTGATGGAGCACCAGCTTGGCGTACTACGTGTGAAAGCTTTGGTGACTTTTTCTGGAGAATCTCGTAACCTATCGCCGCTCCCCTCAAGAAGAGGGTCCTCTAGGCCAGCGATGCAACGAGACGGGATCGAAGGAGTTCTTTCGAACTGAGCAATGATCAGGAAGATTCGGAAAGTCATTCGCGATCAACGCTCCTGGGTGCAGCGCACGATGTTCAGGATTCTCTTGCTCACTCTTTGTGCCTCATTTGTCCGCGGCGCGTACCCAAGAATGGATCCATATCAAGGATCGGCATCCAGCGATTCTCCGCTGGTTTCAAGGATTCTCTCTGACAGGTCGCCTCGCTTTAAGATTCGAACCATCACGGCCGGCGTCAAGCTCAAGAACACTTCTGATCTCGCAACGGTCGAATCGGCGATAGACTTTCTTCAAAGGGCCAGGAAAACATTCGAGAACGAAGGCTACGAGATTCAGACTCTGCGCATTGCCACTCAGCCGTTGCCTGAGTATCTCAATGGCAAGTCCAGACGAGATGCACTAGCGGATCTAAAGAAGATTGACGAAGTTGTCTCTGCCAAGAATGTGCTGCTCAGCATTGGACCAGTTATCACTGACGATCGTCACGACGCGGAGTTCCCATCGTGGGCCGCTGAACTTGTAAAGGAAACGAAGAATATCAATTTCAGTGTGGCCGTTGCGTCACCTGAGCGAGGGGTTCAGAGTCAAACCGCGCTCACCGCCGCGGAAGCAATCGTGGCGATCAGCAAAACCAGTCCCGGCGGCGAAGGCAACTTCCGTTTCACGGCGGCAGCAAATTGTCTCGCGGGTACGCCATTCTTTCCGGTTGCTTATCATCGAGGTCCCGCCGCATTCAGCATCGGCTTGGAAACGCCTGGGTTGTTGCAGGAAGCATTTGCCCAAGCTAAAGACATCGACGAGGGAAAAGCAAAGCTCAAGTCTTTATTAGAATCGCAACTTGGGCCAGTCGAAAAGTTGGCGTCAGGAATCGCTGGCAGCGAACATCGTGAATACCTGGGAATCGATGTCTCGCCGGCGCCGTCGAAAGAGAAGAGCATCGGCGCCGCAATCGAAGCGCTGACCAGAGTTCCGTTTGGCAGTGCTTCAACCCTGGCTGCCTGCGCGGCGATTACCGATGTATTGAAGAGCCTGAGGATCAAAACCTGCGGCTATTCCGGCTTGATGCTGCCCGTGCTCGAAGACCCGGTACTGGCTACGCGCGCCGCCGAAGGACGATACAGCGTCCGCGAGCTGCTGCTCTACTCCAGCGTTTGCGGCACAGGTCTGGACGTCGTCCCATTAGCCGGCGATACCTCAGCTAAAGAACTCGCAGCTTTGATTCGTGATGTCGCCGCCCTCTCGACGAAACTCCACAAGCCCCTCTCCGCTCGTCTGTTTCTCATTCCCGGAAAAAAGGCAGGAGAGCGCGCCGAATTCAATAATCCGTTTCTTACCAGCTCGGTAGTTATGAAATTGGATTAAGGCGCTACAAATGGGCCTTTCGCTGGGTGCCCAACCTCAACGCGGTTGCGACCTCCAGCCTAGGGTTGCCGCTTCGGCTACCCTAGGTACGAGTTTCGAAATCCCCAACCGCGAGGCGGTTGCGCCCGTTTTGAATTCCTCGAGGGAATGGCACAACCGCGTTGCGGTTGAATGATTTTGCATTCGTCAATCCCAGGGTAGCCGAAGCGGCCAACCCTGGGCTGGAGGGCGCAACCGCTTTGCGGTTAAGAGTCGAGCGAAGCCACAGTTCAACCTTTGGTCTGCGGTAAGACTCGCTAGCAATTATTCAAGATCGACATCGCGGTGCCTTCGAAGATCTGGCGCTTCTCTTCCTCAGGGATATCCGATTTTCAATCGACGACACCGCGCGGTCGATCGAGCCGAGGAGGTGGGGATAGTCGCTGCCCATTACCATGTGATCGGGGCCGATCATATTGCGAGGAAATGTTCTTCGGGGCTCAGGTTTTCGAGGTTTCAATAACAACGATTTCTCCTGGCCGGATTAACTTTAGAGCGTCCTCAAGCTGCGGAGCCATAGGCTTTAGATGATCGTAGGTGATGCCTCCGGCACAAGAATCAAAACTGCTATTGGTAACGGCCGAATGTTCTGTTGAAATTGCAGGTTCCGATCGACGGTAATCAAAACATCAAACTTTGCCGACGCTGTGCGCAATAGAGCACCGTTTTTCAAGCCGCGATAACCAGCTTCGGCAACGGTCATTACTTCGTGACCGACGAAGTCACGTTTGAATAACCGTGTCACGCACTCATCAAGCAGCAATTTCATGCTGACTTAACAACGATTCTTTCGAAAGCTCGAGTGCTGCCAGCGCCTGCTCTCGCGTAACAGTGGGAAACTGATCAAGAAATTCATCAAGTGTTTCGCCACTTTCGATGTACTCGAACAAATGGCCGATGGGAACTCGGGTTCCAGCGAAGACCGGCACTCCGCTCATTTTCTCAGGATCTACTTCGACAACATCTTTGATATTCATAGTTCTCTTCCTCGCGGCCATTTTAGCGCTTGAGTTTACGAAAGTTCCATCCACCTTGTGCGTCGGCTTCATGCCTTGCGGGGTCTGCGCCCCTTCTACACATTATTCAGAATGGATAGTGCTGTGCCTTCGAATATCTGTCGCTTCTCTTGTTCAGGAATGTCCAGGCTTTCGATTGACGACACCGCGCGATCGATTGAACCGAGCAGGTGCGGATAGTCGCTGCCCATCACCAGGTGATCCGCTCCAATCATATCCCGAACCATTTTCAGCAGGTGCGGGTTGAAGTTCACGGTGTCGTAGTAGAGCCGCTTGAGATAAACGCTTGGTAGCTCATCGATCTTTGCGCGACACTCGGGAAAGTCGCGCCAGCCATTGTCCATTCTTTCCATCAGATAAGGCACTGCGCCACCGAGATGCGCGACGATCCAGCAGATGTCGGGAAACTCGCGCAGCATCCCGTCGAAGCACATGCGCGCGACCGCCAGGGTCGTGTCGAACATGAATCCGACGATGGGACCAAGCACGTATTCGCGAAATGGATCGGTGTTCGCGGGCAGCATCGGATGCAGCAGAATGCATAGTTTCATGCGATTGGCTTCGGCAAAGAACGGACGATACTCAGGAGCAGTCAACGGCTTGCCGCCGATGTTGCTCAGCAGGATCACGCCATTCATCTTCAATTCGTCTATCGCGCGATGAAGCTCTTTGAGGCCGGCGTCCGGATCGTCCATCGGAATCGAAGCGAAGGCTTTGAACCGCGTCGGATGCTTCGCAATCAGTTCAGCGTAGGCATCGTTGACCAGGCGCGCGATTTCCGGCTGATGGTGTGCGTCCGTGAAGAAAACATTCGGCGTGGAAAGGGAGACAACCTCAACATCGATACGCACGCGATCCATGTCTTCAAGTCGCTTCGACACGTCGGTCATCGGCGGCGTGACCCCAAAGAAGCGCGCACCGCGATAGGTGATGATCGTTTGTCCCGAAGGACTCCGGTCAAACGAAAACTCCGAAGGGAGTGCGCAAATCTTTTCAAAGTAGGCGGGCGGATAGTAATGAGTGTGCAGATCGAGTTTCCGGCCTGGCATTGGTTAATTATGTAGGC
>QHXE01000645.1 GCA_003222835.1 Acidobacteriota bacterium
GATTGGGTGTCAGAAGCGCCAGCGGTAGCGGGTGGTTTAATCTTCGGCCTATCGGGCAATCAATGTCTTAGCTCAACCGCCCGCTACCAACGCCGCGGCGAGTCCCTTGCCGCCTCGCAAGAGCATCTGACGACGATTTGAGCAACGGTTGATTGAAGATGTCTTCCTTCATTTCAGCTCCGTTCGATAAGCTCTAGCTTGTCCCGAAGTTTGGACGTTTCTCTTGACCGCGTAGCGGTCGCTTGAAGTTAGCCGGTCTTTCAAGGCCGGGGTAAGCGCAAGCTCAAGAACATGCGCGTCGCGTCAGCGACGACTGAGTTGAGAACTTCGAACTCATCTCTGGTTCGCTTCCGTCGTCGCTGACGCGACTGGCTACTTCTTTGTCCCATTGGAACCCCGCCTTGAAAGACGGGGCTAAACTCAAAGAGCCGCTACGCGGCTCGCAATCGCTATGGGCGATCAGGCGGTGGCGGAGGCGGACCTTGACGCTCGAATTGCTGGCGCTTGGCCGCGAGTTGAGCCTTCTGCTCCGTGGTTAACACCCCCGCGATTTGCGACAGCATCTTCGCGTGCGACACTTCCAACTCGACCTGTATCTTTGCGCGCGCCTCGGCGGCCGACCGCACATTCGCTTCGTTGAAGGCGCCGCTTAATGGATCGGCTTCATTCTCGTGCAGCGTGCGCAACTGATCGTGCAGCGCCTTGTCGCTTTCTCTGAAGCTGTCCGTAATCTTTTGGATCTGCGCTTTCTGATCGTCAGTCAGATTCAGATCGCGCCCCAACGGTCCCAGCCCATCGCGCGGTCCCGGTCCGCCCCCAAAACCTCCGCCGCGGGGCGGACCTTGCGGATCTTGAGAAAATGCCATTGCGCCTCCCGCCAAGAACAACGCGCCGGCCACAATCGTCAGGCTGAACTTCTTCCAATTTGGTTTCATGTCCCTTCTCCTTATTTTGGTTATTTCGATTGACAGCGAAGCGTCGCTCTCAATTTCGTTCGTTCGGTTGATTAGTCGTTGCTTAGACGTTCGTCGTATGACGCATGATGTGAAGAGTTCGTCAAGCGCGTGCAAATAAACGCAAAGGGATTGAGTTTGTTGGAGTTCGCACTTTACAAAGATTCAGTCGCAACTAAGATAGAACTGTTGACAGTTCAAGCTTCAGCTTGCTGTCTTCGTGTCAGCACCGCGAGCGGTACTGACACGGGAACGGCAACGTAAACGTTGAACTCTGAACTTAGAATTTGACGATGCAACAGATTCTGGTCATCGACGACGACACTGAACTCTGCGAGTTGGTAGCAGAGTATCTCGAACCGGAAGGCTATAGAGTCGAGGCAGTGCACGACGGATATCAGGGAGTGCAGCGAGCGCTGTCCGGAGAGCACGCGTTGGCTGTGCTTGATTACATGTTGCCGGGGCTTAATGGTTTTGAGGTGCTGCGACAGATTCGCGCGGCTTCACGCTTACCGATTGTGATGCTGACGGCTCGCGGCGACGATATGAATCGAATCATCGGACTTCAAATCGGCGCTGATGATTATCTGCCGAAGCCTTTCAATCCGCTGGAGCTGGTCGCGCGAATCAATGCCGTGCTGCGCCGCGCGCGGTCTGGTCCGGATGACAACCAATCGGAAGAAGTGGTGGTCGTGGGTGACGTGGAAATGGACCGCCGGACAAGGAAGGTTCGGCGGGCCGGCGAAACCGTGGAGCTAACTGCGGTTGAATATGGTCTGTTGCAAAAACTACTGAGCGCGCCGGGCCGCATTCTGACTCGTGAGGAACTGGTGAGAGAGGTATTACATCGCGAGCTTTCAGCTCTTGATAGAAGCATCGACACGCACGTAAGCAACTTGCGCAAGAAGTTAGGCCACGAAGTCAACGGCGTCGAACGGATCAAGACTGTGCGCAGCGTTGGTTATATTTATGCGAAGAGTGATGAGGTGTGAAGGATCTTTTCACTAGCCCAGGCGTTCACGCCTGGGTTGGCGGAGATTGTTTTTGCCGACCCCATTTATGGGGCTTCAACACCGTCCGCATAAAGCCATCACCAAAGGCTCGTGAACGAGGCTTCTGAGGGCAGCGTGCTTGTTTTCCCAGGCGTGAACGCCTGGGCTAGATAAAGAATCTCGGCAGCGAGACTCTGATTTTATGCGTAGTCTTTTTCTAAGAATCCTGCTGTGGTTCGGAGTTGCGATGGTGTTAGCCGCCGTGACGTCCTTTGTCATCGGCGTAATCGCCGAGCGACGAGCGCGCGACATGGCGCCGCCCGATTTGGTTGAAGCATTTGAGATTTATTCACAGACCGCGGTAGATACGTTTGAGCGTGATGGATCGGTGGCACTCGCTGCCTATCTTCAGCGCATCGAGCAGGCATCGGGCATAAACGCAGTCCTCTTCGACGAACGCCTGACCGAGGTTTCGCAGCGCAATCCTCCGAGCGGAGCCCAGCAACTAGCGCAACGCGCGCTGGAAAGGATGACTTTCGTCAACGATTTCTCTCGCGGAAATCCCTTGAATGCGCAGGTAGCACGCTCGCCCAAAGGTACAGTTTATGTGCTCGTGGGCCAGGATCCAGGGCCAGCCCGACGCCGAGGTTTGCCATTCGGAAGACGCGGATTCTTCCGCGTAACTCTGATTTCACTGACACTACGACTGCTCCCGGTGCTACTGGTCGGCGGAGTGTTTTGTTATTGGCTGGCAAGATACTTGTCGTCGCCGCTTACCGAGTTGCGAGGCGCCACGCGCGAATTAGCTGACGGCAAACTTACAACGCGGGTAGATGAAAAGTTACTGAAGCGGCGCGACGAGATCGGTCTGCTCGGTCGCGATTTCAATCTGATGGCCAGCCGAATTGAATCTCTGGTCGAAGCGCAGCACAGATTACTCGGGGACATTTCGCATGAGTTGCGCTCGCCGCTGGCGCGACAGGGAGTCGCGCTTGGGCTGGCGCGCCGGCGCTCGGGACCGGAGGCGGCCAGCGCGTTGGATCGCATCGAACGCGAGGGCGAACGTCTCAATGAAATGATCGGACAGTTGCTGGCGCTTTCACGCATCGAGAGCGGCACTGATGGTTTGGAGAACGTCCGTGTCGATCTGAGCGCTTTGGTGCGCGAAGTCGCGGAAGACGCTGACTTTGAAGCGCGCAGTCACGATCGTTCAGTCCAAATAATCGAAGATGAACCCTTGCAAATGGTCGGCGTGCCCGAATTGATCAGAAGCGCGATCGAAAACGTAGTCCGCAACGCGATTCGCCACACTGAAAAACATACTCAAGTCGAGCTTTCGCTCGCTTCAGAATCGGTGAATGGTAATCTCTGGGCAGCCATTCGCGTGCGCGATCGCGGGAAAGGCGTCCCTGAGAATGCGATCGAAGAAATCTTCCGGCCCTTCTATCGCGTAGAAGATGCGCGCGACCGCACAACCGGCGGCACGGGTCTCGGTCTCTCAATCGCCGCGCGCGCCGTGCGTTTGCATCACGGCATGATTAAGGCATCAAATGCGAAAGATGGCGGTTTGATTGTCGAGATCAGATTGCCGTTGAGAGGATGATCCACAGATTTCGCAGGTTTGCGCAGAAAAGGAATAGCCACAAAAAGGCGCGAAAAATCACAAAACAAAATCAAAGTGCCCGGAGATGAATGTTTTGCGGGCCGTTGCAACTCTTGATCGGAATCTCGCATGAACTTCCACGAGGCCGTCAAGGACAAACTGGACCCACTCAAGAAGAGAAGCTGGTGCTCGCTGTCGGGCCGAAGGCCGCGCTTGAAACACAATCTTCTGCGCGAGTTGCCCCGGCACCGGGTCGTAGTGAGAGAACTGCATGTGGAACGATCCACGCGCGGCGGTGATTGAATTGAGCGTTGATTGATAGTTCAGCATTTCGGCCATCGGCACTTGCGCTTTGATCAACTGGTTCTTGCCCCAGGTGTCCATTCCCTGGACGCGACCGCGGCGCGAGTTGAGATCGCCCATGATGTCGCCACTGCATTCCTGTGGCGCAGTGATCTCTACGTCCATGATTGGTTCGAGGAGCGCCGGCTTTACTTTCTCCATCGCGTTGCGAAAAGCCTTGCGACCGGCGGCGCGGAAACTGTGCTCGTCGGAATCGACATTATGATACGAGCCGTCAATCAGTTGCACTTTGAAATCAACCAGCGGATAGCCGGCGATCGAGCCGTGTTGCGCAGCTTCGATGATGCCTTTTTCAATTGAACCCTTCGCCCCGCGGCAGCGGTTCAAAGACGACTTTGCAATCGCCGAACTGACCACGCCCGCCCGTCTGTTTCTTGTGGCGGCCCTGCACTTCCGCACGCTGGGTGATAGTTTCTTTATAAGGAACTTTCGGCGGGTGCAGCATAACTTCCACGCTGTAACGCTTCTTCAATTTCTCGACCACTGATTCAACGTGGACCTGACCAGAACCGGCCAGGAGAAACTCTTTTGTTTGTGCATCACGCGTGAATGAAAGTGCCGGATCTTCTTCCAGAATCTTGTGAATCGCGACGCTAATCTTTTCTTCGTCCTGGCGCGACTTCGGTTCGATCGCGAAAGCAATTGCTGCTTCGGGATATTCGACCTTGTCGTAGATGATTGGGTGAGCTTTGTCGCAGAGCGTGTCGCCGGTCTGCGTTTCTTTCAGCTTGACGCAAGCGATAATGTCTCCCGCGTTGGCCTCAGGAACTTTGTCGAGCTGCTTGCCTTGCGTCGTGTGCAACGCGCCGAGACGTTCAGAAGTTCCCCGCGTTGAATTGTAAACCGTCGCGTCCGTTCCAACTTTGCCGCTGAAAATCTTGAAGACGTTGATGCGACCGGCGAATGGATCGGCAATCGTCCGGAAGCAGTAGGCCGAAAATGGCTCGCTGTTCGAGTATTTTCGTGACTCCGGCTCTCCTTTTTCGTTCTTACCATGTTCAGCTTCATGATGTGCGGGATCAGGGGCAAACTCAATAATGTGATCGAGCAAAGTAGAAAGCCCTACCAGGTTCATCGTCGAAACTGCGAACACCGGACAAAGTTTGCTATTGGCGATCGCGGCGCCGATATTCGGCAGCACATCGGAATCGTCGAGTGTGCCCTGATCGAAATACCTCTCCAACAAAGCGTCGTCTGATTCCGCCACTAACTCGACCAGTCTTTCGCGAGTCTTATCAACCACGTCGCGGCCTTCGGTGGGAATGTCAATCTCTTTAGCTTTGCCACGCTCATCAAATTCATAGGCCTTCATGTGGACGACGTCGACGATGCCTTTGAAATTGTGCTCTCTTCCGATCGGCAAAGTGAAGGGAACGATTGCTCGCTTGAAGACGTTATGTGCGCTGTCCAGCGCGATTCCAATATCTGAATGCTCCTTATCTAACTTTGTCACTACCATCAAGCGCGGCAGCATGAACTCATTCGCATAATTCCAAACTTTTTCCGTCTGCACTTCGACGCCCTTGACGCCATCGACCACCACGACGCCACAGTCGGCGACGCGACAAGCCGGCCGCGCGTGCGAGACAAAGGCCGCATATCCGGGCGTGTCGATCAAATTGACTTTGGTTTCTTTGTGTTCGAGGTGGGCGAGCGCGGTGTTGAGTGTGATCTTGCGGGCAATTGAATCTTCATCATGGTCGGTAATGGTCGTGCCCTCATCGACCTTGCCCCAGCGGGGCGTGGCGCCTGCGACGTAGAGAAGCGAACTAATCAGTTGCGTCTTCCCTGCGTCGCCATGTCCAATGACCGCAAGGTTGCGAATGGCTTCGGTGGCGTAGACTTTCATAAGCGCGAACGGGTCCTTTCAGAGATCGAGTTCCGGCGACAGTCATCCCTTCGGTTTTCATTGAATGAAAAGCAAAATGTGACTGCGGATTGATTACGTAATTTATCCGAGGCGTAATGGGAATGGCAAGTTCGTGCTCAATCTCAGGATGTGATGGATGTAATTGGAAGCGAGAGTTTCGGACTGCTCGGACCTCGGAATTGACGGCGTTAGAGTACTAAGTTCAGT
>QHXE01000646.1:0-578 GCA_003222835.1 Acidobacteriota bacterium
ATCGACGGGCTCATCGCGCGAGTTGCTAAGAAACCAAAGCGCCGTCGAGGCCGGCGTACTCTAAATTTCCCTCGAATATCTTGGCTGTTCGCCACTTGCTATTGGAACTGCCAGATCGCGTTTTGAGTGCCGTAGGCATGGAATGTTTATAGAGATCAACGCGAGATCAAATCGATGAGCCCATTTATGGGCGGAAGAGGGATGTGACTCGCGAGCGGCAACCTTAAGGTTGAGGAGTTACAGATATGAGACCCAAACTACTTTACAAAAATTCACTCGCGGTCCCCGCGATGGCCCTCGCATTTCTCTTGGCTGCGAACAGCGCGTTCGCGCAAGGCAGCAGCTTCACTTACCAAGGCCGGCTGACTGATGGCGGGACGGTGGCGAACGGACTCTACGATTTGCAGTTTGCGTTGTTCGACAGCGCCAGCAGCGGCGCGCAGATCGGATCGACGCAAACACTCAACAGTGTTCTGGTCAGTGCGGGAGTGTTCAGCGTGACGTTGGATTTCGGCGCGAACAGTTTCAATGGCGCGAATCGACTCTTGGAGATCAGCGCGCGGTTGAATGGCGCAGGA
>QHXE01000646.1:694-5188 GCA_003222835.1 Acidobacteriota bacterium
TGCAACTAACGCTACGAACGCGACTAATGCAACAAATTCAACTAACGCCACGAATGCTACGAACGCCACTACAGCGACGAATGCGACGCAGTTGGGTGGCATTGCCGCCAGCCAATACGTGCAGGCAAATGACTCGCGACTTTCTGATTCGCGACAACCAGCCCCCGGCTCCTCGAACTACATTCAAAACACAACAAGTCAGCAGTCGGGAGTTAATTTTAATGTCTCCGGCAACGGCATGGTAGGCGGGGCGCTTAGTGCAGGGACACAATTCAACATTGCCGGCAATCATGTGTTGAGTATCAGCGGCGCGGGACAGTTGGGAATAAACAGCAATACGTTCGCCGGGGTTGGCACGGGCGCATCGAACACCCCCAGTAACCTTAATGTTGAGGGAAATGATAACTCGTTCTTCGGGTTTAATTCCGGCCAAGCAAACACGACGGGCAACGGGAACTCTTTCTTCGGATTCGATGCTGGCCTGAACAACCAAACCGGCGGCGTCAACACATTTCTTGGAGTCGGTGCTGGCGGACCTATAACAACAGGCAGTGAAAACACCTTCGTGGGCATGGGTGCCGGTGATTCCAGTCAAACAAACAAGAGCGGAGGGCAGAACACTCTCCTCGGGTTTAGAACAGACGTTACTTCCGGGGTAAACAACGGAACCGCCATCGGCGCTAATGCCGCAGTCACGCAAAGCAATTCGCTCATACTTGGCAGCATCAACAGCGTCAACGGTGCACCCGACACCAGCGTCGGCATCGGCACGACCGCGCCCGTCTTCAGACTGCACGTGGTTGATCCAGGGGCCGCCGGCTTGCGCGTGCAAACCAACACAAGTGGCGGCAAGGTCGCTTCCTTTGGAGGGTTCGGAGATTTCCAAATTGATTCCAATGGCACAGTCGCTGGCAGGTTCCTCGTCAGAGAAAATGGCAACGTCGGCATTGGCACGACGAACCCTTCGGATCGCCTGAGCGTCCTAGGCGACATCCGGGTCGGCACCCTCGGCACGAACGGTTGCATCAAGCGGAATGATGGGAACAGCATCGCCGGCACCTGCTCTTCCGACGTCCGGTTCAAGCGAGACATCACGCCCTTCCCCAGCCTGCTCTACCGAGTAACGCAGTTGCGCCCGGTGCATTACTACTGGCGCGCGGCAGAGTTTCCGGAGAAACACTTCGGCAATGCGCAGGCGTACGGCCTGGTCGCGCAGGAGGTCGAGCAAGTGCTGCCGGAACTGGTTAGTCAAGACGAGCAGGGCTACAAGCAGATTGATTACAGCAAGCTGCCGCTGTTGCTGTTGCAGGCGGTGAAGGAACTGAAGGCGGAGAACGATCAATTGAAACCACAGCAAGAACTACTCAAGCAACAACAGGCTGAAATTAAAGAGCAGCAGACGCAGATTCAACAGCAGCAAACTCGCACCGCCGAGCAGCAGCGGCAAATCAACCAACAGCAAGCGGAAATCGCCAAGCTGAATGCGCGCTTGCTCGCGATCGAGAGTAACTTAAGGAAAAAACCTTCCTCAACGAAGCGTCGATAACATTTTGAGGTGTCGTGGCGCACATAGCCTGCGAGGCAGGCTGTCGGAAAACCGCGTAGCGGTGAAATGTTTATAGAACACCGGACTGGATTGAGATCGGAAGCTCCTTTAGGAGCGCAACCGAATACCTTTCGCCCATAAATGGGCTTTGCAGTGGCGGCCTGGAACCTTTTCTATAAACATCACATCCCTACGGGATTTTTCCGACAGCCTCCTGAAGGAAGCTAACAAATAAATCCTATTACCTCGTTGTCCCAGGCGTGAACGCCTGGGCTAGAGAAAACAAGAACCGATTATTGCTCCGTCACCCCTTCCACGCCGCGCCGTTTGGAAACTCGTAGTAATCAAGCGACTCTGGTTTCATCTCGATGCTGTAGCCGGGATCGAGCGGTGGCACGTAACGGCCATTCTTCATCACTACCGGAAAGATAAAATGTTCGTGTAGATGGTCCACGTACTCAACGATTCGGTTCTCCAGGGAAGCGCTGACCGCGACGTAATCGAACAGCGAAAGATGCTGAACATATTCGCAAAGCCCGACTCCGCCCGCATGCGGACAAACCGGCACGCCGAACTTGGCCGCCATCAGCAGCACTGCCAATACCTCGTTTACGCCCCCAAGACGACAGCTATCGATCTGGCAAAAGCTAATCGCGTTGGCTTGCAGCAACTGTTTGAATACCACGCGATTCTGACAGTGTTCGCCGGTTGCTACCCCGATGGGTGCAATCGCGCGGGCAATCTTCGCATGGCCCAGCACGTCATCGGGCGAGGTCGGCTCTTCAATCCAGTGCGGATCGAAGGCAGCCAACTCTTTCATCCAATCGATCGCCTGATCCACATCCCACACTTGATTGGCATCCATCATCAGCTTTCTTTCAGGACCGATTTCCTCGCGAATCAGGCGCGCTCGTCGCACATCATCGTCGAGATCTCTGCCCACTTTCATTTTGAAATGCGTCCATCCGTGCGCTAATCCTTCGCGCACCAAAGCGCGAACCTTCTCATCCGAATAGCCCAACCACCCTGCCGAGGTCGTGTAGGCCGGATAACCACTCGATAGTATTTCTTTTTCGCGCGCGGCCTTCGTAGCTTCATTCCGCTGCAAGATCGCGGTCGCATCCTCAGGCGTCAAAGCATCGGTGATGTGCCGGAAAGGAATGCACGAGACGATCTGTTCGGGCGCCATGTCGACGAGGAGTTTCCACAACGGCTTGCCTTCGGCTTTGGCGTAAAGATCCCAGACAGCGTTGACCAGAGCCGCAGTCGCCAGATGAATGACGCCCTTCTCGGGTCCCAGCCAACGCACCTGGCTGTCAGAGGCGATCCCGTTCCAAAAGACGCCGAAGTTTTCGGTGAGCGATTCCAGAGTCCGGCCCAGGACGTGATGTTTCAGAGCCTGGACGGCGGCGACGCAGACTTCATTGCCGCGCCCGTTGGTAAACGCGAGACCATAACCTCGCAATCCTTGCAGACTATCTGTTTCCAGTATGACGTAGGTGGCCGAGTAATCAGGATCGATATTCACGGCGTCCGAACCGTCAAGTGTTGCCGACGTTGGAAAGCGAATATCGCGAGCGATGACGTTCGTGATTGTGGTTGGCATTTTCTTGAGATTTCTTTTCCCTCTCCCTCTGGGAGAGGGTTAGGGTGAGGGCCGAAGGTAGCGAAACGTAACCTCTAAATCTAAATCCCTCTTTTCGATCTAGCTCCGCCCCTCACCCCGACCCTCTCCCAAAAGGAGAGGGAGTTAAACGATCACTGTGACCATTCCGCAGGCTTACGCACCCAGCGATGTTTACGCAATTCAGAAAGAAGCTCTGTTGAGAGCGGCCCGGCGTCGCTCGCGGCGATATTCGAGTCGACGTGCGAGAGTTTGCGCATTCCGGGAATTATCGTGCTGACATCCGAATTGCTGAGAATAAACCGCAGGGCCATTTCCGTCATCGTCATGCCCTCCGGCACGAGTTCTTTCAGTTTTTCAGCGCGCTCGACGCTCGGAATCAGGTTCTCAGGAACGAAATATGTGTTGCGCCAGTCACCTTCCGGCCACTTGCTTTCTTTCGTCAGATTGCCGGTGAGCGTGCCTTCATCAAAGGGCACGCGGGCGATGACGGCGACGTTCATCTCCCTACACGCGGGAAACAATTCATCTTCAGGATTTTGATCGAAGATGTTGTAAATGATCTGCACTGAATCTATCAGACCGCTGCGAACTGCTTTCACTCCGTTCCCAGGCTCCCAACGATTAATACTGATACCGACGCGACGGAACAAACCGTGGGAACGAAGCTCGTCCATTTTCTTCACCCAACGATCGTCTTCGACCCAACTGTCCTCCCAGACATGAAATTGCATCAGGTCGAAACTTTCCAAGCCGGCGTGCTCGAGACTTTCATGCACACGCCGTTCGATGTAGTCGGGCGGAAAGGTATCGTCGAGCGTGAATTCGCGCCGGCTGGGCCAGGTTTCATTCTTCGGCGGAATCTTCGTAGCGGTGTAAAGCTTCTGCTGCGAATTCGCGCGCACAAGCTGGCCCAACAGTGCTTCGCTGTGTCCCTCGCCATAAGCCCAGGCCGTGTCGAAGAAAGTGCATCCTAGATCGACTGCATGCTGCAAAGATTGGAGCGATTCTTCGTCATCTGAGCCGGTCCAACCACCCATGCCCCACATGCCACAGCCGATTTCGCTGACCTCCCAATTAGTGCGACCAAAGCGACGCTTGTTCATATTCCCCTCGGACTAACGTTTTTCTGCCTTCTCATATGCCTCTTCCAACCACTGCAAAGCCTCTCTGATATCGCGCTCCGAGTTAATCTCGAACGCGATCCATCCTGCTCCTGGTCCACTCGCACCCTTAAGGCGTTTATCGAGCACGCCAGGCAACTTGATTAGTACGGACCGCTCAGTTTCTGCCGACCGCGTTCGATAAACGCCTTAAGGGTGCG